>NZ_JBNRJY010000701.1:0-454 GCF_059414725.1 Wolbachia endosymbiont of Tuta absoluta | reverse complement strand
TTTGAGTATTATCCTGAATATTATTACAAAGCGTATCGTTTAAATAAATACATTTGAATTAATATCCTAAAACATCACCGTGATTAATATCGCACGGAAACTTTAAGTTGTGGTAGGTAATGTTATTGGCTATGAGTGATCGATCATTTTGTTTATTACTTTGTGATATTTTGGCAATTTAGTTTGGTGGTGGGCCGGTTAAGCCGTAGATCGCGGTTGCTAACTGCGATTGCTTACTTAGATGACGATGGGTGGTTGCACTATCACGTCAGAGGCCTGGAAGGCGTTTTAACACCAGAGTTTATTGGATCGATCTACATTTACTTCAAAAAGATTAAAGAGGGATTCAAAGAAATTTGCGAATACCCCTTGATTATCATCAGTAAAGTAATCCACATTATCTTGTAACTGTAGCTCTACTTGAGATAATGTTTCATCAATGCAACTCGCAGCC
>NZ_JBNRJY010000700.1:0-5469 GCF_059414725.1 Wolbachia endosymbiont of Tuta absoluta | reverse complement strand
ATAGGTCTCCAAATATTTTCTATCATTGGACACTAGGTTTAGGGTCAAAAAGGCTAAATAATGGGAGCTGTATAAGCTGAGAGGTTTATGTACAGTTCTGCGAGAGACTGGTAGGGGAAGTTCCACTGGTCTACTCTCCCTGGAGCCTTTGAGCTATAGTAGAAAATATTATATATATGGTTTTTTGCGTGGAAAAAAGTCTAGATTATGAAGTAGGACAAAAAGTAAAAAGTTGGAGGTTAGAGCGAGGTTATACTCAGAAGGGTTTAGCTGAGAAAATTGGTGTAAAGTACTGGGTAATACTGCAATATGAGAAAGGGAACCGTAAAATTCCAATTAAGAAGTTATATGCTATAGCAGAAGCATTATCAGTAAATGTTAAAGGTCTAGTTTGTGGAGAGACGCTACCAAATGAAAAAAGATATTTTGAAGATAAAGAAATATTAAATTTAGTAAAGGGGTATAAGGATAAAGAATTAAGCGAGGTATTTTATTTATTAACCAAATTTATTCGTTTGAGTGAGGAAAGAAGCAGAAAAGCGGTAAAAATGGAAGTAGCAAGGGGTTTGATGAAAGTAGGAGTTTCTGCTCATGTTATCTCTCGAACAACTAACTTATCTATTGGTGAGTATGAGGAGAACAAAATTCCCATTCCATACAAAGTAGGGCAAAGGATAAAAGAGTGGAGATTGATACGAGGATATACTCAAAAAGATTTAGCGAATAAAGTTGGCATAACAAATCAAGGAATATACGAATATGAACAAGGGCGAGCTGCTGTCTCACTTGAAATGTTAGATGAAATAGCAAAGGTATTATCAATCAGTATCATAGATCTACTTCCCGAATCAGATGAGGATAGTGAAGCGGAAGAAAAGCTATCAAACTTGATAGAAGAATACAAAAAGATTGAGAGTCGGGAATTACGCGATATGCTAATCAAGTCTTTATTTAAAAGTATACATGTTTGTAGAGAAAAGGTCAGAGAGGAAAAGAAGATTGAAGTTGCAAGGAATTTAGTGAAAGAAGGAATTTCTGTTGATATTATCTTGCAAACGACAGGCTTATCAAATTATATGATTGAGAAATTTTTGTGATTTCATAAAAACTTAGCCAATGGTGGATTTTTTTGTGATAGAATATATGTTTGCTTCTGTAGGAAAAACAGCTTTTAGAGGATTTATCTATGATAATTCAGAGCATATTGGCTCAGCAAGCTACGAGCTGGGGAAAAAAATAGAAGGTTGTAGGATAGTACAAGGGTATACTCAGGCAAAATTAGCAAGCAAAATTGGTTTAACACATAAGGAAATACATAACTTTGAACTAGGGTGCAAGGCTATTACAATCAAAGAATCGTATATAATAGCAGGAGCATTGTCAGTTAATGTTATAGATCTACTTCCAGGACCAACAGTACTAAGAGAAAACAGTTGGTATGAAGATGAGGATAAAGAAATAGTCTATCTAACAAAAATACATAGAGAAATTAAGGATCAGGAATTACGAAAGAAACTGTATCCATTAGTAAGGTTTGTATATATTAGCGAAAAAATTAGTCAAGAAGAAGCGAAAATAGAAGTAGCAAAGAATCTAGTGAAAGAAGGAGTTTCAGTTGATATTATTTCCCAAGTGACTCGCTTATCTACTTATGAGTATGATGATATAGAGAAAGAAATTTGTACTGATTCTATACTCTACAAAGTGGGGAAAAGGATAAAAGAGCAGAGATTAATACGGGAATACACTCAGGAGGACTTGGCAAATAAAATAGGTTCAACACCTAAAGAAATACACGACTATGAACGAGGATATACAGACATTCCAATTGAAATATTATATAAGATAGCAAAGACATTATCAGTTAACATTAAAGCTCTTGGACTAACAGAATATGAAAATGAGCCAGTTTTGAGGTTTGTAGGTAAATGCGAAAAAATTGAGGATCAAGAATTACTGGATACGGTAGCCAGATCTTTATCTGAAGGAATGCAAACTGGTAAAGAAAAGGTTAAAAAAGCAGAGAAAATCAAGATTGCAAAAGATCTAGTTAAGGAAGGTGTTGCTATTGATATTATTGTGCGAGCAAGTGGCCTAACTGCTGATGAGTGTGAAAATTGAATTGTGTTAAACAATATATTAAGATGTAAGTAAAGATAGTTATATATTTAATATTTCTATACAGAATTTTTCTATCACTTTCTGATTGTCCTCTATCATTGCCTTTGCCTCCTGTTGAAGAAATTTGATATTTTTTGATGTAATGTTATCCATGTCAGCCGACGCTAGCTTCAATTGCGATTGTATTCTTACGTATCTATTGCCTATTACTTGATTCATCTGATAATTTACGCAGTCCAATCCAGAGGCAAACATCACATTTAACAAAGGTTTTATCCAGCCTATTTTTCCAAATCTCTTTGAATTGGCATACTCTATGCTTCTGTCTGTTCTTCCAGTACCTATCGATAACAGTAGAATATCATCATTTGGAAATAACCTCTTACCACTTGCATATGCACAAGCCGCTGGATTATTGGCAAACACCCCACCATCCACTAATACTCTGTTTATCTGGTTAATTTTTAGATGTTTTGGTATGAAATAAGTAGGTGCAGCCGTTGCAGCTCTGAGTGCATCTTTCAGCTTAATATTACCTTCTTTCCAGCTTTTGAAGAAAAATGGGCAGTTATTGTGAATATCGTAACTCGTAATCAACACATCACTTAAAGTGTTTTTAAGGATATCATCGCCAAAATATTTATCCAGTACAAATTCAATATTTTTATGTGGGTATTGTGTGCAATTAAGCCAAGAAAATATTGATCTTCTCAAAAATGAAGATTTAAAAATATATGACCCGTATTTTTGGTAAAGCTCGACTAAATCATTGGCTGAATATTGAGGGTTTCCTTGTTTATCTTTTTTACATAATCCTGCTATAACAATTCCACCGGTTGAGGTTCCTGCCACTAAATCAAAGATTTCAGCTATCGGTTTCCTTGCCCTCTTTTCTATTTCTGCTAGTATAATGGCTGGTATGATGCCTCTTATGCCTCCGCCGTCAACTGAAAGGATGTATTTTGCCATGGTTAGGTATTTATTGATTTTATTAACTTGTTCGCTTTTATCGGGATGTGTTTCCTGCCCAAAAGCCACAGTCTGCTTCACGCCTGGAGAAAATTGCACCAACCTAATAATTGATTCCGTAGACTATGCTAAAAAATCTGTGTTGGTTCAGGCATACCAATTTACCTCAAAGCCTATTGCTGAATCCTTGGTTCAAGCTAAAAAGCGTGGAGTTGATATTAAGGTTATTCTAGATGAATCACAAACTAGTTCAAAACATAGTGTAATTAACGAATTATTTGAGCACAAAATCCCGATATGGATTGACTTTAAACCAGCGATTGCTCATAGTAAAATAATGATTATTGATGATAACAAAATAATAACTGGCTCTTTTAATTTCACCTATGCAGCTGAATCAAGAAATGCTGAGAATCTACTGATTATAACAGGGGATCCTCAATTAGTTGAGCAATACATCGAAAACTGGAAGGATCGTCAATCTCAATCTGATCCTTATACACCAAAAGTAGAAGAATAATTACTTTAAATCAGCTTTAAGTTCATCCAATTCCTCAGAAAGATTTTTTACCCTTTCCTCAAGTACTAACACTTTTTCCATTAAACCATATTCAATGAGTTTATCGTGAAATTGTACCCTTGAGTCTAGCTTGGATAACCACCATATCAATGCTACGGTTTGGATTAATATGGTAATAATTACCGTAATTGGGATTTTTTGCTTTTTCATGTGAAAATATTAACTTGTTATGGATAGTTTTAGAAATTTATGTATAGATTATAGAAAACTTACAGCTTTAGTGATTACTTTTTGTTGATTCGTATTGATCCTCTGCTTTAGCAAGTAGCTTTATGATTTCTCTATATGTTTTGCCTTTGTTTTTATCATATCGCAATTCCACTACAGCCATATCTCTTGGTCTTCTTCCATCTCGATCTGTAGCTATAGGATTTGATCCTTTATCTAATAAGAATTTGACAATTTCTAAATGTCCATTATCTGCAGCATAATGTAGTGCTGTTCGCTTAAATTTATTGGCAGTATTTATATCAACATCCTTTTCTACTAAAAATTTTATAATTTCTAAACATCCTTTTTCTGCAGCATAATGCAATGCTTTTTCGCCAATATTTACATTATTTTGTATCAAGAGCTCGATATTTTCTAGGTCACAAGTTTCAGATGCAATCTCTAATTTAGTAATGCTATCTTTATATCTCTTTTCAGATAAGGAAATACATACGATTACAATACATACTGCTAGTGCTATTAATAAAATTAGTCTATTTTTATATATGATCGAATTTATGTTCATGTATTATATATTTATTTGGAATTAAATGACCATTTGCTTAAGTTTCACTTAAACAGCTTTGCTCACTGTTGCCTCTACTATAGTTTGATATCCTCTATTATTCAGAATATGTTCTGCCTTGCTAATTATCCATTCACCTTCAATTTCCTGACAAAATCCTGAAAGGCTGATCTTAGCTTCTGCAAATAATTCTGGATTACCAGGAACAGTTACATTTAAATTTGATGTACTACGTTTTAGTTGTTTTAACTTAGCTGCTGCTGCACTAATTGCTGATTCTGCGGTAGAGTAAAGCGTTTGCAGGGTATAACTTGGACCCTCATTTCCCACTTTCTCTTCTATAGTTTCTCCCTTTTCATAACTGTGCCATTTTGCAATAACAGATCCATATTTGTTACGCACATTAAAATTTACCTCCCAATTTATAATATCTTTAGGTGTTAATACTGTTGTACCTAACATCTTTCCAGTCGCTGATCTTGCTTCTCCCTTTGGAATAAAAATTATATATCCTCCTGCTGGTTTTACTAGTGCATCATATTTTTTGCCTAATCCTTCCAAAAAACTCATGTCGCTTTCATCTGCTTGAATGGTATGTGGTATAAATGTATTTTCAAATCTTTCAGCGACTTTACCTTCATACCCATGTTCTTGTGCTATTTCTTTAATCAAATCTTCCAAGGTAATGTCTTTCCATTCCTTTGATTTTCTTTCCTTTAATGATCCTCTTAAACTTGCAGCGTCACATTTTATTCTTAAAGTTTGTGGTGGACTTTGTATTGTAATTTGATTTGCCTTATATACCCCCATAGGTAATAAACCTGTTTCTTTATATCCTAGAAAAACCTGTAAATTACCCTTAAGTTCTAAAGCGCTAGAGTTATAACTAATATATATCTCAGCTTCGTCACTTGTAGTACCGGATCCATCAGTAACACGTAATAATATTAAACTCTTTTTTAAAACCTCTGTTACTGGGTTATTTTTTGCTACTATATCAAAGTCTGGCGTCATTCATCTAAAATATTTATGACAGATTCTTTCGATATTTTCTGAATTTTAG
>NZ_JBNRJY010000699.1:0-20862 GCF_059414725.1 Wolbachia endosymbiont of Tuta absoluta | reverse complement strand
ATAGGTCTCCAAATATTTTCTATCATTGGACACTAGGTTTAGGGTCAAAAAGGCTAAATAATGGGAGCTGTATAAGCTGAGAGGTTTATGTACAGTTCTGCGAGAGACTGGTAGGGGAAGTTCCACTGGTCTACTCTCCCTTTTAGATACTTTATCTTTCTTACCAACTTCCGTCTTATTAGCGTCTTCTAAGGCTTTATTCAAGATTTGCTTTATGTCTACACTATTGTCCTCTTTCCTTACCTTTTCCACTAAAGACATTACTTCTTCATAATTAAGAGCGAAGATAGCATTAGACAATTTCTCTTCTATATTTTTAGGCATTTTACCCCTCCTATAATTATTATTATCTATAGTTTCTTCTATTGAAACCTTTTTATTATTCATAATATTTTCTTCTTTATCAACAATACTCCTTTGTGGCCGTTGATTATCAATATTTTTGGATTCTGGATCTTTTTTAATATTTAAATGCAAAGGTGTTTTATCATCTAAACCTTCAAGAAATTTTGTGATTTTTGATTCACTAGAAGATTTTTCCCTGTTTTCTTCCCTTACCAAATATAAACTTTTCGTTCCTACCAGATCTAAAGCTGTTTTGCCATCTCTATCTTGAATGTTCCAATCAGCTCCCTTGTTTACAAGTAATTTTACTATTTCAAATTTATCATGGTAAGCAGCCCAATGTAAAGCTGTTCTGCCATGCCTCTCATCTTGAATATCAATCTCAGCGCCATTTCCAATAAGCAAGCCCATTAATTCTAAATTATTACGTGCCACAGCCCAATGCAAAGGTGCATGCCCTGAATTGTCTATACTATTAATATCAGCAATTTTATGATTAATAATAGTCTTTGCTACATCTATAAAATCTTGTTGTATAGCATAGTGCAAAAATTTTTCTGACATATCAGAAACTCTAGACCTGGCTTCAGTATCTTTAAATTTATCTAATACCGCTTTCACGCATTCTTGATTACGAATAGACAACGCCCTTCGAAGTTTTTCACATATGCTATGCCAAGGTAGAATAGTACTTCGATTTTTTTCCAAATCTTCTAATAAAAGCTTAGTATAGCGCTGTCCACCAACACCAATAAGTAGCCTATCGAGACCTTCATCTTGCGTAAATAATATACTTTTATGCGTTTCTGCATACCTTTCCACAAGTGTGTCATCAGCTGCAATGGCTAGTAGTGAAAGCTCTTTTACTGAATAATTATAATAACCATTTGTTTCATCATAGCTATTATTCAACAGCACATTGTGCATATGATCAGTCAAATTAAGCTGTTGAGAGCAAAAATCCTTCAAATTACCACAATTCAAATCAGTAATAAATCTATCGCTTTCCTCTATATTATTTATAGTTTTATCTAAACCTGTGTAATCACCATAATTTTTTGCTTTATTTATAACGTCTATTAATCCATCAAAGGTTAAATTTTCAGGGATAATGGTAAATTCTTCTTCATTATGCCTTGGTTCTATATTAACCTGATCTTGAGGCCAAAATAACTCTGTTGCTACAACTGCTGTAACTTCTGCAACACCTACCAATACATTCGCAACATTACCTAAAATGCCTGGATCAGTAACTACTTTGTTTGCTACTTCACTACTATCAGATGAACTCTCAGTAATAGACAAGTCTTCAGCAGCAAATGACTTAGGTCCTTCATTCATATTTTTCTCAAGAGTCTCTGTAATTCTATTATCCTCATCTTCGAAATGCCTATTTATTTCATCTAACAAACTTTTGCCATCAACTTTGTAATTCTCTAATTGTTCAGGAATAGCAAGTGTTACTTTGCCGTTTTCATACTCTACCTTACTATCTCGAAACTTAAGGGTGAACTCTAAAATAGCATCAACCCTGCATATTTCCTTATTTGTATCAAGTTCTCTAACAGGCATACTTGGACAATACTGAATATTGAGAGAACCTTGGCTATTATATACAATACTTATCTTTCTATCGTTGGCATGAGGCAAGCTTAGTTTATGCTTAGAGAATATAGGAGAGAGCTGCATTAACAAAGAGCCATCATACCCAGCCTGATTGCAATTAGTAATTAACTCTTCTAATATATTGTCATTTGGAGTTTCTGCCTTAGCATATTTAAACATTTCTGTGAAAACTTGCTTAGCAAACAGGCGGTAATTTGCATTTTCACTCGAAATTAAGTGATTGTGCTGGCAATATAACTCGTGAACATACGCTTTGCTTATTGTTTGCCCATTAATTACAAAATCCATTCTTTCCAAATCAAGTTATGCTTGCTTGCCAGAATTTGCATTCCTATTATTCTCACCTGCCTTTACTTGACTTAGCAAAGATTGTGTTAGCTGAAATTCCAATTCAATTGCTCTGTTAGTATTTTGTCCTTCCTCAACCTCTGAACAATTGCCTGAATCTCCAGAATGACGATGCTCCTTAATTTCTTCTTGTTCTAAAACTTCAAATTCTTCTTCAGCACCTGAATCTCTGGAATGGCGACGCTCCCTTTCTTCTGCAGTATCTACTGCTGGCGGCATGAGCCCACCAAGTAAATTCCACCCCATGTTTTACCCCCTAATTATTAGCTAAACTAAGTATAGCATTAAATAGAAATTTTGCCAAGCAAGTTATTGAGCCTTTTAGCAAATAGACTTACGTCTTCCATCTCTTCACCTTCCACTATACAAGCTTGATAGAACAATAAGTAAATCATATCTCCAAGTGTTGGATTTTCACCATTTTTAGCGTGAGATTCCATTATGTTTCTTATCAAAGGATGCTTAATGTTAATTTCAAGTACTTTTGGCGTGCGGTAATTTAGCTGCTTCTGTTCACGTAAAAAACGCTCCATACGGAGATCCATAGTTCCTTCATCAACTGCTAGACACACAGGACTATCGGTTAATTTCTTAGAGATCTTTACACTTTTTACTAAGCTTCCAAGAACCTTGGTGAAGTATTCGAGTATAGAATCCGCGTTTTCTTCGCTTTTGTTTTCATCTGATTTATTTTCTTCATCTTTCTTGCCTTCTTCTGAAGAAAATTTTTCTAAATCAACATCAGCGCGGGTCACAGACTTAAATTTTTGATCTTTATATTCATGAATCACGCTAGTCCAGAAATCATCAACTGGATCAACAAATAGAAGCACTTCCAATCCTTTGCTGACGAATCCTTCAAGTTGTGGACTGTTTTTTACTGAATCGAGACTATTACCTGTGAGATAGTAGATATGTTCCTGTTCAGGCTTCATTCTGCTTATATAATCATCAATGCTAACTAGCTTACCATCACTGGTGCTATGAAATCTGCAAATGGAAAGCAATGCTTCTCTTTCATCAGTTGGCATAGCTTCGCAAAGACCTTCTTTTAACACCGCACCAAAATTGCCCCAGAATTTTGTATATTCCTCTAAATTCTCTTTTGCTTTTTTGCCGAGCTCTGATATTATGCGCTTAGTTAAAGATTTCCTAATCTGCTCAACTACACGATTATTTTGCAGTGTTTCTCTGCTGATATTGAGAGGCAAATCCGGTGAATCAACCACACCTTTCAAAAAACGCAAGTACTGCGGTATAATCTGCACATTATCTTCAGTGATAAACACTTTATTTACATACAATTTTACAGAGCAGCGTCTATCTGGATGAAATAAATCAAAAGGCTTGATAGAAGGAACATAAAGCAAGTTCGTATACTCTATTGCACCTTCATTTTTATTATGAAATATCATCCAAGGCTCACCGCCCACATGTGCAACACCACGGAAGAAGTCGTTGTGCTCTTCTGGAGTAACGTCATTTTTTGGCTTAGTCCAAATTGCAGCTTTGCTATTTAATTTTTCACTTTTTCCTTCTTCATTTACAAACTCAACGGGAAAATTTATGTGGTCAGAGTAAGTAGTAACGATGTTTTCAATACGGAATTTGTCTAAAAATTCGCTTTCTTCAGGACGCATGATGAGCGTAATTTTTGTGCCACGAGAGATTTGACCATCTAATTTGCTGATTGAATACTCTCCATCTCCTTTAGATTTCCACACCCAAGACTCTTCTTCTCCGGCTTTCCTTGATTCTACTATAACTTCTGAAGCAACCATGAAGCTTGAATAAAAACCAACACCAAACTTTCCAATCAGCTCTACAGCTTGGCTCGAATCTTTATTATTCTTAATTGCATCCAAGAATTTTTGCGTACCAGAACTTGCAATCGTGCCAAGATTATCTATTAAATCCTGTCTGTTCATTCCAATTCCATTATCGGTTATATACAGCTCATTCTTATCTTTATTGGAGCTAATAGTAATCTTCAACTCATCACTTGAATCTAATAAATCAGCATTTAATTGTGATTCATAGCGCAATTTATCACATGCATCTGATGCATTTGATATTAACTCACGCAAGAAAATATCCTTATTAGTATAAAGTGAATGAATTACTATATTTAGTACTTTGCCTACTTCAGCGTCAAATTTTAAACTTTCAGTTTCTTGTATGTTGTGCATTTTGAGCTCCATTATTAGCCTACTACTCTAATAATTTAAGTATTGCACTGCGATCTTTCAAGGTCACACATGCTAAAATTTATGTGGGCCAACTTATGGTTCCAATGCTAAACTGGAATAAGTACAATCATTGTGTCATGCAAATTAAAAAGAAAGTGCTAGAATATAATATCTCTTATTTGCTTCAAAGATTTGTTAGTCTTTGATTCTTTTTTTTTAAAAGTAGTCTCAAGAGAGATTTTAAGCTTTTTCCATTCTTCTTGACCATTTGGCATTAAATCACTCTCAATCTTCTCCAGTACTTTCTGAGGTGATGAATATAATTCCTCGTACAAATCAGTGTTTACTGACTGTAGTATTACTAAAAATGTAAATAAATTCGGATCAAGTAATTCTTCTTTTGCATGGTTCAAAAAACATAGCTTTATTCTTCTTATACAGTATTGTATTGCCTGCAGTGATAATGAGAAGCTTTCTGCATAAAATATAAAGCTATCTATAATTAAGCTCTTTGATTTTTTCGGTAATTCAGAACTTTCAAACAGTTTTCTTATAAACTGCTCTGTTGGCTGTTTTGGCAAATGCAAAGAGAGATCAGTAAAAGATTTTAGGCTAAAATTTGGTCCAAGTATTGTGCTAATTGCTCTTTGCACATTACTCTTATCTTGGCTAACAGAGATAATGAAAACCAGTCCCTCAACATCAAGCATGTACTTTATGGATTCTAAAAAATCGACAATGAATTTAGGGCGACATATATCAAGATCATCCACCATTATATAAATGTTTTTGTCTTTCCTGATTTTATTGACCACATCTGCTAGTTGTATTTTAAAATCTCTAATGTTCTCTTTTCTCCTTTGGAGAAGATTTAACTCACCCAAGACAAAACCAATGTCTTTCTTATCAGCCTCTTTTGCAGCATCGAGAAATACTGAAAGCATAGCAAGTGGAGATTTACTGATCAGCTTTCCTAATGTATTGAGAGAAAATAGTTCTTGGTTTATGTTTTTGAACTGCTGTATAACACTCCTTTTTACTTTGTATGATGCGAATAGATCCTCAAACAAGAAATGCAAAAAAGAAGGCAATGGTTGATCTAGCGCACTAATATCCCATGCGCTGTAATAAGCTGCAATTTCATTTTGCTGCTCTAGATCCTTTACCCATTCTTTCAAAAAAAATGTCTTACCCCACTTATCATATCCTTCTAAGGATACGATCGAAAAAAACTGATCAATTGTCTTAATTATATTACTAAATCTACTTGCAACTTGTTTATAGCCTAAGCAATCATTCTCCCAAGTTGTTACCTTAGGCAATTGCTCCTCTTCTTTTTTTTTTAATGTTATTAGCGATATAAGTTTTTTTAAGCACATACCTTCTTTTGTATTTACTCATACTCTTGTCTTGAAGTAAGCGCTATCTTCAGAGTCCCTTCATCTAGGTAGTCAATTTCTCCACCTATCGGTATACCACAAGCAAGGCGCGATATTTTTACATTCGAATTCTTTAGCAATTCAATTATATATTGCGCAGTAACTTGGCCTTCTAATGTCGGATTGATTGCAATAATGACCTCTTCAATTTTAAATTCTGTAACTCTTTTGGGAATGTTATCAAGATTCAGTTCTTTTGGACCTATGCCATTTATTGCTGATAGCCTTCCACCCAAAACATGATACATACCTGAATATATATTCCCTTTTTCAAATGCCCATAGATCACCCAATTCTTCTACTACACACATTAACTTGGTGTCACGCTTTGGGTTAGTACAAATAGAACACGGCGATTTAGTATCTAGGTTTCCACAAATTTTGCACTCTATTATAAGATCCGCTAGCTCTCTAATCAAAGATGCAAGCGGTAGCATGACTTTCTCTTTATTTTGGAGCAAATGTATAACTAATCTTCGTGATGATGATGGACCTAAACTTGGCAATTTAGAAAAAGCATGAACTAAATTCTTTATATTAATGTTCATTTAACAAATTCAGGATATAGTTTATAAAATGATAACATCAAACCTTTCGTAAAGAAAGCTTAGTTTGATTGGCTATGAAAAAGATTTCCCACTTTTTTTAGAACTGTCTTGAAAAAATTAATGTAATCACAATCTACTGTAACCTAACTCTGATTCAGGTATAACTGAAATTATCTCACACATTTGCGTAGTTACTACGGTACTTCTTTTTTGAAAATGACGTAATTTATTTTTCAACATATTTCTTTCTTCTACATAACTGTCTGACTCTTTATTCAAACTAGAATTTTTTTCTTCATACTTGGAAAGTATTGTATCGATCAAATAATTAAAAAATAATATTAGACCTGTAGTGTTGGCAAGCAATGCAAGAGAATAATATAACATATCTTCACTCACTTCTTCATTTATTATGTCATGGGAATTTCTATACATTCTAAAACAAGAGCCGAAGGCTGCTAAGCATACACAAGTAAGTTTTGTTTTGTTTAGGACGCACTTAATTCGTGCTAGTTTTTTATTATTATCTTCTAATTTTATACGCAACTCACTAATTTTACTACTATAGTGCTGAATAAACAATTCTATGGCCTCTTTGTTATTAGCATAATTATATGCTTTGTAAGATTCCTTATCTATGAGTTCAGTATCTATATCCTTTGATTTGAGAAGCTCTTTGATTGCTTCATTTTTGTTAAGAAGCATAGCTTCGTGTAGAGGTGTGTACTCATTTTCAACATCTTTTCTTCTGTTAATATTTTCACGAGTTAAGTAGTTAAAAAGAGCTGAAATGCATTCTGAATTATTGCTTTCAATAGCCAGAGTAATTGCATCTTTTCCATCCTTGTTATTAGTATTAATAACTTTGAAAAGCGGCTTTTCATTCTCTTGCTTATGTTCAAAATATTTGCGTTTGTAAAACTCACTTGAACAGTATGGTTCCTTAAGAATACACAAAAGTTTTTCTACAAAACAAGTACGATTTCTTTTTATAGCTACATGTAAAGGTGTGTCATGATTCTCCTCGTCTTGCAACAATAAGACATCATACAAATAACCCTCTTTATATAAAAAATTAATCTCTTGATCAAAAGAGATATCTTCTTCTCCTTTACAGATATTTAGTAGCCGTAACCCTATACTTTCTGTAGTACTGTAATCAATTGCAGAGCTACGTTGCACTTTAGATTGATAAAGGGTTACGTCCATACTATTCCTACCTTTAAACAACCCAGCTATACCTCTAAATATTACAGCTATACCTGATTCACTCCGAGCAGCACAAGGCGTTTTATCTTGAATGTGAATCTCAACATTTTCACTAGAAAAAAGTTCTAAAACATGCGAGTTGCTTTTTCTACTGGAAAAAGGCACATCGTTCCTTTTATCTTTAATCTCAGCACTCTTTGCATTCAAAGAATTTAGAGAGTTAGCTAAACAATCAAGATCTGTAGCATTTTTAGACTCAAGGTCTTCTGCTTGAAAATTTGCTGCAGTGTTTATTTCACCTTTCATATTTCTTTTTTTACAGAAGTTGCATTTCAGGTAGGGTATCTCATCTTTAAAATTTTTCAACTCTATTTAAATTTTTTTAAAATAGTTTTTGATAAAAATACTTATGAAACTAACTTCTGTGTTAATTTTTTAGAAGATTTTATAGCTAAAAAATTACTTCCGCATATTTTAAATCTGATTACAATTACAGTTAGAGATATTTATTGAGCTCAAAAATCTATCTTCGGTCTGCAGACTTTTAAATCACACTCACTAAAAATGTAGCGTATCCTCTTCAGAGCATATCTGTCGTATGTGCACTGCATTTTTTCTAATCTTTTTTATACAGGGGGATCTTATGTTCAGAATTCCAGATACTTGACCTTTAATTTAGCTAATAAAAACCAACTGGTACCTGCGGTTTTTATAGCTACGTTTTCTCAAATAAGTTTTAAATGAATAGATTTCTTGCATAATAAGATGTCATCCCAGTGCTTGACACTGGGATCCAATAAGAAAAATGCGCTGGAACTTTCGAATTCCAGTTATGCAAGAAATCTAATGTTAAAAAACTCACAGTTATCCTAGTACTGCTTTATTATCTACAGTCTTTTCATACTTGACAGAAGAGAGTTGAGGATTAACAGCTTCTTCTATTGATTTAGCCTGTTTATAGTCTTGACTTAGGAAATATATAGCCACTCCAACTGCTATTCCAGCAACAAGAGCAGATACTGCGAGTGTGCATAATATAATAGTCATTGAAGGGACTAAAGCACTACCAACACCGAGTCCAATGCCAAGAAAAACGCCAGGTATAATGCCAATCAAACTATTACATCTAGCACTTTCTTTTTTCGATTTAGCTTGGTCTTTCATAGATTTAATGAGTGCTTCTCTTGTTTTTTCTTCTTGATCTAAATCTAATGGGATTTTCTCTTCTTTATTCTTTATCAAAGGGCTTGCACCATATTTTAAAAGGGCTTCTATTGCCTCAGTGTTATTACTTATAACAGCTTGGTGTAATAATGTATTTTTACTACTTTGATCTTGAAAATTTATCAATTTGTAGAAATACTGAGGAGTAATAAACCTATTCACAGTTTCATCTAAAATCTTCATCACGTCTTGAAATGATAATTTCTCTTTTTTCTCAGATATTGCACTATTGTATTCAATGCAGTGGTGCAAAATAAGATACACCATCTTTTTTCTTATATCTACAGCATCCTTTATAGATAAAGCTGATTTAAATAACTCTTTGTTAATTAATATTTCGTTATTCTCACCAAGAAACCCCTTCAATTCTCTAGTTTTGTCTTCATACCCTATCCCTTTCTTACAGACGATTTCAAGTAAAGTAGTCATATTATTTACCCATTCTAATTATATCAATAATACAATAAATTCTAATAAAAGTCAAGTTTTTTAATTAAAAAATTAATAGAACTTATTAGCAATTCCTACAAATGTCAAATAAATTCAAAAGAAACTCACAGGATCAACATCTATTGTTACTGCAATATTTGAACTCAAGTTACAGCAATGTTTCAGCTTTTTCTTTATAGACAGACTGTATTTATTGTGTATTTTGAGTAACACTCTATACCGATATTTATTATTTAAGAAATTTATTGCTGCTGGTGATGGGCCAAAAATTTCAAATTCTTTCAATGTCAAGTGCTGAGAGGTAGTTGAAAATTGATTATGTAAAAAGCTTGTTAACTCACTTGCTGCTTTCTGCGTTGCAAATTGATCCTTACCACAAACTATAAGCGCTATTAATCTACTAAATGGGGGCATTTTAGCTTTGCTTCTTGACTCAAGTTCAATTTCATAAAACAAATCCCTTTTTTGCTGCTGCAATGCTTTTATTATCAAACTTTCAGGATTATTAGTTTGCACTATTACCATTCCTTTTTCATTAAACCTTCCCGACCTTCCTGCAACTTGATGCAATAATTGATATGTCTTTTCTGCTGCCCTGAGGTCAGAATTTTCAAGGCCTAAATCTGCGTTTATCACTCCAACCAAAGTTAACTTAGGGAAATTATGCCCTTTAGCAATCACTTGTGTACCGATTATAATATTCACTTCTTCTTTGAGCACTGAGTCAATTACGCTACCAAGCGACTTCTGGTCGCTGCTAATAATCGCAGTCTTTGCGTTTGGTATTAATTTTACTATTTCTTCAAGTAACCTCTCAATTCCTATACCACAAAGGGATAATGACTGCTGACTTTGACAATTAGAACACTTTTCTGGAAGTTTTAATTGATAAGAACAGTGATGGCATAAAAGGACATTCTTTTTCTTGTGGTACGTAAGCCATACAGTGCAATTTGAGCAGGAAATTTTGTATCCACACTTTTTACAAACTGTAAGTTGTGCGTATCCTCTGCGGTTTAGAAAGAGCATAACTTGCTGTTTTTTCTCTATGGTTTGTTTTATTCCTTCGAAAAGTTCATTGGAAATCCATTGCTTATTATTTACTACTTTTATTTGTGGCAACTCTGCACCACCGAATCGTTTAGTCAATTTTACATGATTGTAATTCCCTTTTTTAACATGATAAATTGTTTCAAGCAGCGGAGTGGCGGATGATAAAATAATCGAAATATTTTCGAGCTTGGCTAAGATAATGGCCATATCTCGAGCATTATATATAATCCCCTGTTCTTGTTTAAAGGATGAGTCATGCTCTTCATCGACGATAATTAATTTTAGGTTTTTATAAGGCAAAAAAAGTGATGACCTTGCCCCAATAATGATCTGCGCACTTCCATTTGCTATATTGAGCCAATTATTTCGGCGAGCTTTTGGAGTAAGTCCTGAATGCCACTCAGCTATATTTCCAGATATCTGACTGTGAACACGATTTACCAATTGTGAAGTTAGAACAATTTCTGGCAGAAGGATAAGGACTTGTGCATCGTTTACGATTTCAATTAACCTTGCAATCACAGAGAGATAAACTTCCGTTTTTCCAGACCCGGTTTCACCGTCAAGCAAAGTCACTGAATACTCATTCAAATTACTTATTATCTTATTGCGAGCTGCTTGCTGCTCAGGGCTTAATTGGCAATCTATTTCACTTATTTCCTGCTTTTGCTTAGTGAAAACTAACTTATCTATCTGATTTACCTTTAATACTCCTCCCATTATTACTTTGGCAAGCATACCGATAGGTATTACATTATACTGCGCAACCCACTCTGCAAATTCGATCAGTTTTGGTCTGATACTCGGTAACTCGATCTTTTGTTCAATGCATTTTAATTCTCGATCACTCTTGCCGCTATATTTCCAAACTATTCCAATCAAACGCTTTCTGCCAAATGGTACCACTACGTAATCTCCAATTGAAACTTCAGTATCTTCCTCAACTGCATATGAAAATAGCTGATCAATTGGAAGTGGCAGTAATACGTCAACTGTTCTTGTCATAAGTTAGCGCTGTTTTTAGATACATAGAGAAGCCTTAATGCTTTTTTCATAGTACACAATTTATAATCATAAATACTGGAAATGTGAGGAAATTCTGTATGTTTAGCGATAAAATAGTCCTAGACTTTGAAATAGAAAAAGGTGACCGAATAGATCGGTGTTACTTCTCTACACGCATCAAACTTACAGATAAGAGCAAGAGTTTTCTACGTGAAAAGCTCGGTAAACCTAACAATTTAGATGATTACTTTAATCTTAATCCTGAGAATTTTTATATTTATTACAACAAATATAGTGGGCACTATGGTATAAATGAGCTGTATGTCAGAGATAATAATGGTAGATATTTAGCTACTAAACTTCCACTTGATCAGAGCGGATTTTCGATAGAGTTATCATTCGACGAGGTGAATTATGGCTTTTATCCTATGTATGCAATCTATAACCCCACTCAATATGACAAAAAGCAGGAAAAGAGCTTTGAAGATAATGGTGAATTGCAGCCGTTTGTGTCAATTGTATTGGATTACTTTCTAAATGGCTTAACTGTTCAAGATATGTTTTTGCAAATACAAAATGAGCTTGTTGAAAAAGAAACAAAATTAGAAGAAGACAGAAGAAAAGCAGAGGAAGAATTAAATAAAAAGAATGAAAAGTTAAGGGAACTCATAGAAAATGATGAGATTAAAGTACTTAAAGTAATAAAAGGCCATAGTATTGGGAATGGACGTTCAGCGGCAATTTTGCAGCTTGATGGTGATCTTGATGCAAGTAAGTACTACATAGCAGAGTATGAAGGCAATGAATACTTACATTGCACGAGCTCTGGTTATGACATACTGCTTGACCAGAGCGATTTATTTTTTGTTCTCAATAGCAGCTCTTATCTTGAACTTGAAAGCGGTTTCTACTCAATACCTGCTGGCAACTATGCTAAATATCTCGATACTAAGAATCTGCTTTTTAGCGATGATCAACTATCTAAGCAGTTATGCAAAAACAAGGTAAAGGCTGAATCTACAGTTAACGCATTTTTCTCAAGACTTATTTATAGTGAAAATTTTTAAGAGGTGAATATGAAATTTAAAACAAATTCTGAATATGATAAATCACAAACTTTGATTAAAAAATTATTTCCAAATAAAGAAAGTATAGTAATAAACGATCAGCTTACAATAGAAGTAAAATATGGGGGATTAGCTAGTTATACCCCTGAGTATATAAAACAAACTGTAAAAGATGCTTACGGAGCCTGGTCTGATAATTTCTATTCACAAAAAAGCGTTCATTCTGGTCCAGTAAAATTGCAGCTTTATGTGCTGAAAAATTACGATGATTACAAAGCTCACATCAAGGAACTTTCAGGTGGTAAGGACCATAGAGAATTATGGGGTGGTGGAACGGTCAGAGCACACGAAGCTGACGGCACGATAGCAAAGACTTTTATTGTTGGAGATGTAAATGGTTTACTTTGCGCAAAATCTAAAATTTTAATGGAGAAAATGAGCGATGCATTTCTTGAGTACTCTACCGGTAATATGGATACAGTACCTGAAGTTTTACGTACCGGTATGAAGCTTTTCATGTGGAGCTATGATGCAGCTAAAAAAGAAAGCACTCGCGATATGCATTATACAAAAGAAGCATACAATAAAATGCATGAATCTGGGCATGATACACCATATAAAATAGCAAGTATGTCTAACGACTATAGAATATCAGATTGCTTAGTGACATTCCTACAAGAAAAACATCCTCAATTCATAAAGCAATTGCTTACTGAAATGTCCTTCGATAGAGTACAAGCGATATCAAAATTCAAACATCTTTTGAATAACTCAGAAGTTGAAAAAGAATTTAAGCAGTGGATGGATGTAAAAAGTGGCGATAAAATTGTGGCAGATCTTGTGCCAGATAGTGAAGTTATGACTTTTGGCGAACACAAGCTTCAAATAAATATAAAATATGATGATGAGGAATTAACTCAGAGCAAATTGAGTAGTGTAAAAAATGCCATCGAGAGTACTATAAAAGATTTTGATTCAGCATTTGGCATTAATAATTCTCAGCCTTGGCACAACATACCAAATAAAGTTAATGTTTTCGTATTTAATACAAAGAGTGACTACGAAAATTATCTTAAGGAGTTGAACGTTAACTATAAAGGCGCTTCTGGCTTAACAGTTCAAGGGCGTGGCTCAGAAGTTCATGTTTATTTTTATCTACAAGACCAATTTGATGACTCGTGTAAAACTTTAAAACACGAATTGGGGCACGCCTTAACTATCATTAATTCCTATTATGGTACAGGTGATGTCTTATCTAAGGCCATGCATGAAGGGGTTGCTAACTATATGGCAAGTTTAGAAGATGGTCGGCATGTCAATGACCACGGAGATAAAGAGGCCTTGATTGCAATAAGAAATAAAGATCTCAAACCAGATGAAATATTGCGCAATAATATTTGGAGTAATAAAGGGGAACATTATCATTCGGATGCTGAACAAGTGATCAAATTTCTTGAAGATAAACACCCAGATATGATTGATAATTTGCTCAAGAGCCTTTCTAAATCTGGTGCAAATAGGTCTCAAGGTAATAAATTATTTGAGGATTTTTTGGCTGAGCTGAAAGGTTATGATCAAGAATTTAAACAATGGGTTAAGGCTGAGCTGAGTGGTGAACAACATATGGAATATAATGTTGTTGAATCTAACAGTGTTGAAAGTTCAACAAGCCAACAAAGTACAGGCAAGGGTCTATATGGTTATAGTCCAGTACATAATGTAAGTGGTGATAAAACCAAGATAGAAAGTGTCAGTAGAGAAGATTCTATGCAACCTGCTAAAAAAGTGAGTGAAGACGAACAAGGAAAAGCTGTTACAACAAAAGTTATGAAGTATAATAAACAGCCTTTCTTAAAGGTGAATATTGATGACAATAATGTAGAAAACACTATAGGAAAAGTAAACGAGATAAATAAGGTAACAGGTGCGACGAGTTTACATTTTGCTGCTTCATTGGGAGATTTAAGCAAAGTAGCAATGCTACTAAAACACAATTCATATACTGATACAAGAGACCATAATGGACAAACGCCACTACATTATGCCATTCAGTCAGGAAATACGGAAGTAGCAAAATATCTTATTGATCATGGAGCAAATCTTAATGTTCATGACAATTATTATCAGAAAACTAATACTAAATATGTGTATTATAAGACACCTTTACACTATGCCATTGAGTCTGGAAATATAGAGATAGCTAAATACTTAATAGATCGTGGTGCAAATCCTAATATTCAAGATGCTTATTCCAAAACGCCATTATACAGTGCTATTTATTCAGGTAATACAGAAATAGTGAAGTATCTATTAGATCATAACGCAGATCCTAATAGTAAAAGTTATTATACTTTTCCGTTACTTGCTGCTATTAAGCTAGGGAATGCGGAAATAGTTAAGAGTTTAATTGAGCATGGCGCAGATCTTGGTATCAAAAACACGTCAGCTCAAACACTGCTGCACTATGCAATTGAGCTAAAACATACGGAAATTGCTAAATACTTAATAGATCGTGGTATAGATGTTGATACCCGTGATATTAGCTCTGGTAAATCTCCACTACATTTTGCCATGTACATGAAAAATATGGAAGTAGTTAAATATCTCATAGAGCATAATGCGGATATTGATATTCAGGATAGCTACGGCTTAACACCTTTGCATCTTGCTGTTGATCTTGGGAATAAGAAGATGATAGAGCAGTTAGTTGAAAAAGGTGCGAATATTAATGCTCAGGATAATGATGGTTGGACACCTTTAGTTCATGCAGTGAGGCATGGAAAGTTAGATACAATAGAATATCTAATAAAAAACAAAGCTGACGTTGACGTTGTAGGCAAAGATGGCAGGACACTTGTTGAACATGCTGAGTTATGGGCAGAAGAGAAAGGACTAGCAAGAGATGTAATAGATAGCAAAGGCGGTAATGATTCTTATTATCGTGAGCTTTCAAAAGAAGCTGCAACTTGGGAAAAAGCTGGAAAGGATATGCTTAGCTATCTCAAAAAAATTACTATGCAAGAAGAAGAATCTAACGATATAGACCAAATGCCAGCAGATCAACCTGCGAGTGAAGAAAGGAGTAAAAGATCGATAAGAGGAGATGAAGAGAAGCAAGAGGAAACAATTGTTATAGATAATGTGAAACAACATCCTTTAAAAATCAAAGTGGGTGAGGCTGTTGAAATAGGGAAATATAAGGTAGAACTGCAAGTTACGTATGATGATGTAAGAAATTTTTATGACACTATACGTGGTAAATATCATGATGGTAGTGGATACAATTATGAGCAAGTAATGGTTTTGTACAATGAAATTGTTAGGCCAGCATCACAGCATCATGATGAACCATTTACTCTTGCTGAGTCCTATATTGCAGATGGGCATCTATTTATTAAAAATCAAGATTTTGGAACTTTGAATGATTTTAATGAGATGTTCTATAAAAGTGATGAGTTTATGTAATGTAAAAGGTGGATGAGAATTAATTGATATAAGGAATTAGATCTTTCACTGTCATCCCAGTGTTTCTTTCCCCTGCCATTCCGGCGTTTCCTTCTCCTGTCATCCCAGTGCCCCGACACTGGGATCCAGTGTTCATATAATCTCATCACAAACGTTTATTTTAATTTTAGACCAATACCCAATTTAGAATCAAAATTCCTAGATTCCAGTGTCAAGCACTGGAATCTACTATGCAATTTACTTTTTTATATAACAAATAATATTAATTTATTAATTGACAGGTGGCGTGGGTTATACTATTATTAAGATATATAGTTAATATCTTAATAATCAATATGCCAAAACATGTTAATCGCATTGCTCAATCTATTGTATTAAAAGTCTATACTGATAAGGAACATCCTAGAGTTAAAGTGTTTTATAAAACTGAAGATAGAGAAGATGGACAAGTTGAAACAAGACTCTCAAAACAGGAAATTGCGGAGTTTTTAAATCAATTTGCCAATAAAGGAAAGCACCAAATTTCTATCAGTAAAAATGTAGAACAAGGTATAATTAAAGATATAGAAGGTATACGTAGAGAAAATGGTAGATATGTATACAAAGCACCGGATTTATCAGCTGAAGAACAATATAATAAATTATTTGAAAGTGAGAAAGCTATTCAATTTAATTTGAATACTTTTATGTCAGATAGTATATCTAAAATTGTACAATTAAAAGATAGATTTGAAGAAATTTTAGGTTTTTCTCTCGAAAGAGGGTTATGTCACTCATTAAATTACTTTGTTACTTTTCTAAAATTAGAGAATAGGCAAGATTTTGTTGGATTTCTCGAGTCTGATAATATTATATCTGAACAAGATTTTATGAATTATATTGATGGAAGAAAAGAACAAACGATTAAGTTATTGATGATGAAGTTTTTATCGCAATTTTTACCTATTCTTGATGTTCAGAGCATTGAAAAGCGAGAAGGAGATCCATTTTATTATGATGAGATAATATATAAGCAATTATGTAACGATCTATCTTCAACAAAAGTATGGGTCTATACTAACCAAGAACAAATCAAACGTTTCTTAAATGATGTGAAGATAGGATGCTACTTAGAATTTAGTTATTTTTGCTATGCTTGTAATGAAGAAGATGTCATTGAGGATGAGGGGCATTCTATGTTGGTGTATAAAGCAGAGAATGATAAATACATATTTTTTGACCCTAATAAAGGAGCGGTTGGCTTTTGTCCTGATACAGGAGCTGCTAATTTTACATTAGAGGAAGTTTGTAGGGTAATGGAACTTGCTGTAAACCATTATTCATATGATATGTATGTTGAAAATTTTGCAGATTATTGCGAAGTTCGTATTGGACTTAGAAATGCAACACTGATTTCAAAGAAAGCTGAAAAACTTTATGAAACAACAGAAAGAACAAATTCAAAAATAATTGATATATCAGTTGATAAAGGTATGAATAAATTGTTGCTCACACCTGCAAGTCTGTGAAAGGACATAACTCGATCTTTTTGGCTATTTACCAAGTATAGACATCAGCTCATTCCATTCTCTTTTACCAATGCCACTTTCTTCTCTCGCAACATTTTCTCCTTTTATTAGCTTGCGAATTATTTCAAGACCAGTTTTTGAAATACAGGCTGATTTTAAGGAGTATTCAATGAAAGCATTATAGGCCAGCGGGACCCATTTCTTTACTATGTCCAACATAACTTCTGCATAGACTCTAATTTCATATTGGGCGTGCTGATCAGCTCTAAGCCTTAAAAAGTGAAGAAGGTTGTGTAAATCTATTTTCCAATAAAACTGAGTATAGTAATTAAGTGTTAGATTAGTTCGGGCAATTTCCCTTGCAAGGCCCTGTTCAATAAATTTCTCATAATGAGAATATACTAAATTAGAATCATTTATTAGAGAATCTATTATTTCTTTTGAAGTACTTGAGTCAAAAGCTTCACCGCTGCCTTGTTTATTATTATCAGATTGTTTTGCAACCTGTTCTGGTATATAAAATTCATTATCAAGTATCGAATACCTTCCGGAATATTCATTCACATTTGCAGTTCTGTGTCTTATCCACTGTCTTGCAATAAAAATTGGAAGTTTCACGTGAAACTTAATTTCACACATTTCAAATGGAGTTGTATGATGATGCCTCATCAAATACTTTATAAGCGCCTCATCTTGATTTATCTGTTTTGTTCCCTTTCCATAAGAAACGCGAGCAGCTTGAACTATGGCGCTATCAGAGCCCATATAATCAATTACTCGAACAAATCCATGATCTAATACTTTATGTTCTTCGTATAGAATGTCATCTATTTCTTTTACTGTAGTTCGCTTAGTTGTCTCATTCATAATATATCCTCAAGATGAAACGAAAATATCAGCCCCGCATGAATTGAGTTTTTCGTGCATTGCCTCATATCCTCTCCATAAATGATGTGAGTTATTTATTGTAGTTTCTCCTTTAGCTACCAAAGAAGCGAGAATTAAAGCTGCTGTTGATCTTAAGTCATTAGCATATAGATTAGCTCCAGATAAGCTCTTTATTCCACTTATAGTAGCTTTATTTTTTTCGATGCTGATATTAGCACCTAATTTTCTTAACTCATTCGCATGTGCAAATCTACTTTCAAAAATGTTCTCTTCAATGATTGATATTCCATCTGCAATGCACATTGCAGACATTAGTTGTGGTTGCATATCACTGGGAAAGTTGGGATATGGATTTGTTGCAACGTGAGCAGATTTAATAGAGCCATTTTTTCTGGAAATAATAATACCATCGTCATGTAACTCAACTCTGGCTCCTATAGTCTTCAATTCATTTGCAATACATCCTATATCAGATAGACTTACTCTCCCTAACTTTAGCTTGCCGTCGGTAATGACAGCAGCCAAAGCATAAGTACCGGCCTCTATGCGATCTGGTATTATTTTATGCTCACACCCATTTAATGCTTCAACACCTTCTATTGTGATTTTTGTATTATTAACTTCAATATTGGCACCCATACTCTTCAGAAACTCTATTAAATCAAGAACTTCCGGCTCGATTGCAGCATTGTTTATTATTGTTACTCCCTCTGCAAGTGTTGCTGCCATTATTATATTTTCTGTTGCACCAACACTCACTTTTTCAAATGTTATTTCTTTGCCTTGCAATTTCCCCTTTGTTGTTGCATTTATATTACAGCTATCAATTTCAATTTTAGCTCCCATTGCTTCAAGTGCCTTAATATGAATGTCAACAGGACGTTTTCCAATATTACATCCACCAGGAAATACTGTTGAAACTCTACCAAATCTGCTGAGCATTGGACCTAGCATTAAAAAAGATGCTCGCAGTCTGCTTGCAATTTCATGTGATATTAAATAGCTATTGATATTGCTACAGTCAATTTCCAAAGTGTGATTTGCTTTATAGTCTTTATTGCATATAAAATTTACTTCTGCACCAAGACTCTTAAGCAGCTCAGACATCAAATGCACGTCAATTAAATCAGGTACGTTATGCAAAGTTATTGAAGAATTACTAAACAAGCTTGCCGCCATTATTGGCAAGACGGCATTCTTTGAACCATTAATCTTGATTTTTCCAATCAAGGGCTTATGGTTACTTCTTACTAATATTTTATGCATTTAATCAAGCGATAGAACTTATCAAGTAAGTATAATAGGTTAGCGGTAAAAGGCAAAATTTTGCTTTTTTCCCTGTTATCCCAGTGTGTGACACTGGTTTCCATAATCATCAGAAACGTTATATTTTTTTATACTCGCAAATTTAACTGGATGACAGACTTGCATGATATCTTCATAATCTATTAAAAAAGCATAATTAATTATACCTTTCCAAAGATGAGAGACGCATTAGTCCCACCAAAACCAAATGAATTAGAAAGCGCATATTGAATTTTATGCTCTTGAGCTTTAAGTGGTACAAAATTTAAATCACACCCTTCTGAAGGTTTGTGTAGGTTTAAAGTTGGTGGAACAATTCCATTGTTTAATGCAAGGATACTAAATATTGCTTCAACACTTCCTGCGGCACCAAGTAAATGTCCTATAGAAGATTTAGTCGAGGAAATAGGTATTTTATAGGCATAATCACCGAATAACTGCTTCATTGCTATTACTTCAACTTTATCCCCAAGTGTTGTTGAAGTTCCATGTGCATTGATATACCCAATTTGACTTGGGCTGATTTGTGCATTTTTTAAAGCAAGCTCCATTGCCTTAAATGCGCCTCTTCCTTCTGGATGAGGTGCTGTGATGTGGTGCGCATCTCCTGTGAGTCCATATCCAGTGAGTTCCGCATATATTTTTGCTTCCCTTTTTTTTGCATGTTCATATTCTTCCAGAACTAATATACCGGCCCCTTCGCCCATGACAAATCCATCGCGTTCTTCGTCCCATGGCCTTGAGGCCTCTTCAGGCTTATCATTGAATTTAGTTGATAGCGCCTTCATCGATGCAAAACCTGCAATTCCAACTCTGCATAACGCGCTTTCTGCTCCGCCTGCAATCATAATGTCAGCTTCACCGAGTTTTATAGCTCTTGCTGAGTTTATAATCGCATGCGCACCTGTTGCACATGCAGTTACCGCTGAGTCATTTGGACCTATAAATTCGTATTTAATAGAAATATGACCAGATATCAAATTTATTAGACTTGCAGGAACAAAAAATGGGCTAACACGTCTAGGCCCCTTCTCCTGCATGGTAATTACATTTTCCTGAATTGACGGAAGACCACCTATACCAGAACCAATAGCTACACCTATTCGCTCTTTATTAATATTTTTATTTTCCAAAATTAGTGAATCTTCTACTGCCTGAACAGCTGCTGCAATTCCGTAGTGAATAAAACGATC
>NZ_JBNRJY010000698.1:0-318 GCF_059414725.1 Wolbachia endosymbiont of Tuta absoluta | reverse complement strand
ACCACAGGTACTTCTGGTACTGAGGTCCAAGTCCTGACACGAGGTAGTATGTGTACATGATGATATGGATGAAAGAGTTGATCGATCATCATCGTCATCCTCTATCTGCAAATTATTTTCTTATATTTAATTTAGGGTTGGCGTTTGATAATTTGGCTTAATTTTACGACCAGCTACCTACCTGATGTGGTAAATAAATGTCGGGATTATTGTTATTTTTCGAATTGAAATAATGTTTTAACACTTACCGGCTCCATATTATTTTTATCCAGTTCACAAACTGAGTCCACGATGCCAGCTTTAAATAGCAATACACAT
>NZ_JBNRJY010000697.1:0-499 GCF_059414725.1 Wolbachia endosymbiont of Tuta absoluta | reverse complement strand
ATTTTCTCTGTGTTTTGCGTTTTTTGTTACTGCTGCACCACTAATATTCACCATTACACCATCACTCGGAAAGAAAGCGCCTAACTTTTCTGTGATATTCTTTTTATTTTCTGATGAAAGGATTCTTGCAAAGTAGTAGCTATTTACTATTGCAACATTGCCTTCACCAGCGGCTACAGCATAAATTTGATCGATCACACTCCACCAGCTCTTCAAGCAACCGATGCTCCCGATAAAATCGGTCTTTATCTACCCAACCGCAACACATCAGTAGTTTCGTGATCGATCAGTTTATTGGTAGCGGCTAGCCCCATAGTAAAGTTGTTCCCGTTACCCTTAAATCAGCATGCCGATATCACACTGTAGAATAGTAGATAGGTGTACATATTCGGTTAGAATGCAATGAAAATGAAATTACCGTGTTCAATGCAGTAATAATAGAGGGCCACGATATTACATATATCTGCTCACTTATAGACGCCAAATCATTGTTTAATAT
>NZ_JBNRJY010000696.1:0-656 GCF_059414725.1 Wolbachia endosymbiont of Tuta absoluta | reverse complement strand
TGGTGGAGTTAACTTTTCTAACGCAGCTGATATAATAAAAGCAGGTGCAAATATATTAGTTGCTGGATCGATCAATTGGGAATGTATAGTTTCAGCATTGCCAATAAGCGGGTTACCGAAGAAAATGCTGCGGTAAAATTTTTAAATCCCAATCATAAATTACTGAACTTTCCGAACAAAATTACGGCGGATGATTTTAAAGACTGGATACAGGAACGTGGCGCCTATTTCCCCGCTCAATGGGATGCAGCGTATGAACCGCTTTTTGAAATGCATGATACAGGTGAAGAACCTCTGCAGGGATCTACTTTATATGCTAAATATGGGAAAGGTAATTTTATTTATACCCCGTTGGCATTTTTCAGACAGCTGCCTGCGGGAAATGTTGGGGCGGCACGTTTATTTTTAAACTTTTTATCTGCACAGAAAAACTGATGAACAAAAAACTTAAAAATTGGAATACCTGGTACATACTATTAGCAGCTGCATTAGTATTACAGATCGATCCAGCACTTCTCTGATTTCTGCCATTCCATAGCCTCTTTGGCTGCTGTCGTCTTTGTCATGGCTGATTAAAATATCAAAAGAATCTTTTGTTTTAAGGAGCTTCTTAATTTCCTTTCTTTCATAATCCTGGATAAACCGCTTTTCCGATC
>NZ_JBNRJY010000695.1:0-326 GCF_059414725.1 Wolbachia endosymbiont of Tuta absoluta | reverse complement strand
TCGTTCACTTGTAGTAAAGCAATAGATTACATATCTTTATTTCGTCGTATTGATCGATCGCCATTTTTCTGCCCTCATTTGGTGTCGGAGCAACTTCTTTTGCAAAATAATTACGGCTGTTTACCTGAGTATTTCGTTTTGCCTATGATGGACTAAAAGTTCAGCGTCTTGATCAACCTTATGTATATAGGTGGTAATCTGTTTAAGTTTTAATGCTACGCCTTAAGGTGGACTATTCTACTTACAGTCGATAATCTTACGTGTGTGCGTAAGTTAGTTAAGTAAGTACAGAGGATAATAACCCGTATTGTAATCTGTCAAGTGGT
>NZ_JBNRJY010000694.1:0-636 GCF_059414725.1 Wolbachia endosymbiont of Tuta absoluta | reverse complement strand
ACATGGTTGTGTAACGACCGCCGTCTTAGTAATCAAAGACAGACTGCTTAACGTGCCCTCCAAAGCTCGGAACCATCTTTCTATTTCAGACGATCGATCCTTATTTCAATAGTAACCTACAATGTATTATAATATTAGGTTTCAATAAATGTTAAATGGTAGGAAGATAACTTTGTAGGATCGATCGTGAGACATGCTATTACGTTATAGAGATACTCAAAGGCTTTTTAAATAGTTTATTTTGTTTTGACAGATTATAACTTGTCATTTTGGGGCTTGATCGATCACATAATTATATTACAATGACGTAACACAATATTTTACTTACCGAAATATTTAATTTACGAGCGATTGCCATCATTGACATTTCCTGTTCATGTAACACCACAATTTCAGCCTTCATAAAAACTGGTAAATTATGCATTATAATAAAAATTGTTAAAGTTCTGTTAGAATTCAAAAACATTGTTGTCGCTTCCAAAGAAGACGATCGATCGAGATTTTTGTAGTAACGTCCTCAAAAACTTGGTACGAATTCTTCTTTGACATATTTATATTTCACATTGAAAACTATCTAATATAGAACAATACTGTAATTAGTTATTGTATACATAAATAATAACTTTCACTCGAAAA
>NZ_JBNRJY010000693.1:0-538 GCF_059414725.1 Wolbachia endosymbiont of Tuta absoluta | reverse complement strand
CTCCAATAAAACTAAATAAGTTATACCTTCCATTACTAACCTCATTTAATTTCTCATCTATTATCATTGCAAGAATAAAACCTTTGTTATAACTCAACATGCTTATGTTTTGATCGATCTTTAAAGTTTATCAAGCTTGTTGATTCTTCTTTTTCCGCTTCCACATAAAGCATTGCAGTTTGTAAAACTTTGAGTAGTCTACAAATGTGAGATTGCTTTTACAGTGAGACAGTAATAATTCTTATTCGCAGTCCGGTAGACACGTGTTGCGAACACTCGATACCTCCGCGCTTTACATAATCCGCGGGTTGGCCGCAGCCGCTTCGCTTAAACACCTGACTCATAGAATACTCGTTTCGATGTACAGAACCGACAATCTATAGATATTTTCTAAGATCGATCAATGCCGTACGCACGCCACCCTCCCACTCCATCTGCGACTCCTGAGAATAAAAAGAAACAGATTTAATTTAAATTTTAAATTCAATTCAACAGCTGGAATTAATAGCCTGCGCTATGAATTTGCTTTTATTTAAAC
>NZ_JBNRJY010000692.1:0-12156 GCF_059414725.1 Wolbachia endosymbiont of Tuta absoluta | reverse complement strand
TTACTATAAAATGAAGAAGCACCCAAGAAACTTTCGTAATATAACAGGTTTAACTATAGAGGAGTTTGAAAAGGTGGTGGAAAAAGTGAGGTCTGAGTGGAAAAAACTTGAAAAACAGAAAAAGTGCCATGGTAGAAGATCGATCCTACAAACTTTTTTCTTGCAAGTGGTAATGTATCTAGTACTCTATCTGAGGAAATTAACCCAGCATTTAACTTGCCTAACTCCATATTAAGGAACTTAACATCGAATTCAGCATTATGAATCACCAAAATGTCATTGGATATGAAGTCAAGAAATTCAAGTGCAACATCTGAGAATAGTGGTTTATCTTCCAAAAATTCCTCACTAATACCATGAATCTTAAATGAGTGGTAAGGTATATCTCTTTCTGGATTGAGATATCGATGAAATGTTTTACCTGTTGGAATACGATTAATTAGTTCTACACATCCTATCTCAATAATTCGATGGCCAGATTTAGTATCAAGACCTGTAGTTTCAGTATCAAGTACTATTTCTCGTAGCCTACTTTTCATCAGTTGTCATTTGTTGTTAAATTTTTATCAGTACTTGCCTTCTTATAGTTAATAGAAACAAGTAACCAAGTTAGATCTGATGAATTAATATTTTTTTTGAATTGCCATACATCTTCAACTTTGTTAATAGTAGACATGCTACCTGATGTGATGTTTCCTTCGTTATTCTTAACGAAGTTAATTTGCTCTGAAAGGAAATATACTGCAATAAATATTACGTTTTTTACTAACTTTATTTCTAAGATCTTTTGTGAAACGATAGAAACAATTATGGACTCATGTGTCTCTTTACGATGTTTAATCTTATCCACAAAACTGTTATATAAGTCTTTGTCCAGAAGGGATTTTAATTGAGGTAAATTTCCTTGGTTAAAATATTTTATTATTAATTCAAAAGCTATGCTTGAACCTTCTATAAAATTGGAAATAGAAAACTCTTTGTTTTTTTGTAATATTTGTTCATAAGTAGTTTCTATTGAACTTTTGTCGTTGCTATAAATATAATCTTCGATATTTTCTACCACATCTTCTTTACTTTGACTTACATCCAATACACCTGTTAGCTTTTTTAGGTTGAGACTGGCTGATCTTCCTAAAGAATTATATAAGCGTGAAAAAATAAACGCCGCTAGTAAAGCATATATTACAAGCTCTATCATGGTAACTTAACTCCTTGATATATAAAGTATCTAAATATTATTAATTATTGATAAAAATATGTTTTTCATATTAACCTATAGTTAGGTTTACTATTCATTTGTAAATGAATATATTATATAAGAAAGTATTAAACATCTCAACTTAATTAAAGGAGACGTAAGAAATGTCACAACACAAAATGAAAATTCATGGTCAGTATGTCAAAGATTTTTCGTTTGAGAATCCAAATTCGCCATTCCTTCCTTCTAGTAAAGCTCCTGATATTAATGTAATGGTTAATATTAATTCAGCAAAATTAGAAGGAACAGAAAATAAAAAAGGAATAAGTGAAGAAAAGCCTTTTCATGAAATTACTTTGCATATAGAAGCCAAAGCAACGGTAAAAGATGAAGATGTAAAAGATGATATAGCTTTCATTTGCGAGGTAAAGTATTGCGGTATTTTTTCAATAGAAAATTTTACAGAGCTAAGTGAGGAAGAGGTGAGACAAGCTTTATTTATTGGTGGACCTACTTTTCTTTTCCCTTTTGCAAGAGAAATAATTGCAAGAACTACAAGTAGTGGTGGGTTTCCTCCACTTATGCTAGATCCTATAGATTTTGAAACTATGTATCAGCAGCAAAGTCAACAACAAAAAAGTAGCGCTAGTAATTCCAATTTTAACTAATACAGGATGAACAATTCTTTAAATGCAAAGACGACTTTAAATATTGATGGAAGGTTATATAACTACTTTAACCTAAGTAACGCTGGTAAATTTTTAGGAGTAAATTTAACAAAATTGCCTTGTTCACTCAAGGTATTGCTTGAAAATTTATTGCGCAACGAAGATGGAGTAAGCGTTAAATTAGATGACATAAAGATATTAGCAAATTGCGTCAAGAAACACATTAATCACGAAATTAGCTACAAGCCAGCAAGGGTTTTGATGCAGGATTTCACAGGAGTTCCTGCTGTCGTTGACTTAGCTTCAATGCGTAATTATGTGAAGAAAAACGGAGGTAACCCCAGCAAAATAAATCCATCTGTACCTGTTGATCTTGTGATCGATCACTCTGTTCAAGTAGATAGTTACGGAAGCACTTCTGCATTTGGTAAAAACGTTGCACTGGAAGTAAAAAGAAATTTGGAGAGGTATCAATTCTTAAAATGGGGAGAGTCATCCTTCACAAATTTTAGAGTAGTGCCACCAGGTACTGGAATTTGCCACCAAGTGAATCTTGAATATTTAGCGCAAGTTGTATGTAACGATAGCGGAGTTCTATATCCAGATACCTTAGTCGGTACAGATAGTCACACTACTATGGTAAATGGTTTATCGGTTCTTGGTTGGGGTGTTGGTGGAATAGAAGCTGAGTCTGTGATGCTTGGTCAACCAATTAGTATGGTAATTCCAGAAGTAGTAGGATTTAAATTAATAGGAAGACTTTCAGAGGGAGTAACAGCAACTGATCTAGTGCTAACGATTACTAATATCCTGAGAACAAAAGGCGTTGTTGGCAGATTTGTGGAATTTTATGGTGATGGCTTAGATTGTTTATCTTTGGCAGATAGAGCAACCATAGCTAATATGGCTCCAGAGTATGGTGCAACTTGTGGATTCTTTCCAATTGATCAGAAGACACTAGATTATTTAAACTTAACCGGAAGGCCAAAAGAGTTGGTTAAATTAGCTGAAGTCTATGCAAAAGAACAAGGGCTGTGGCGTAGTAATGAAGAATTGGCGTTCTTTGACACACTGAAGCTTGATTTATCAAGCGTAAAGCCAGTGATGGCTGGTCCTAAAAGACCACAGGATAAGATTTTCCTTTCAGAAGTAGCGGAATCTTTTTCTACATCTTTTCCTATTAATGAGACAAACAGACCTCCGTTGGAACCTATCTATGGCGATCAGCTCCAGAGTGGCAGCGTAGTGATTGCAGCAATAACAAGCTGCACTAACACCTCAAATCCAAGTGTGATGATTGCTGCAGGTCTTGTAGCTCGTAATGCAATTAAACTTGGATTAAAATCAAAGCCTTGGGTTAAAACTTCTCTTGCTCCAGGGTCACAAGTTGTGACAGAATATTTAGAAAAGTCTGGATTGCAGGTAGATCTAAATGCTTTGGGTTTTAATCTAGTTGGATATGGCTGCACAACTTGCATTGGAAATTCTGGTCCACTTAATAAGGATATAGAGGATGATATAAAAAACAAAAACTTAACTGTTGCTGCAGTTTTGTCTGGCAATCGTAACTTTGAAGGAAGAATTCATCCGTTAGTCAAAGCTAATTACTTGGCATCTCCGCCACTTATTGTTGCATATGCACTTGCAGGCACTGTGCAAATTGATTTGACAAAAGATTCAATATGCAAAGATAAGAATGGAAATGATGTCTATCTCAAAGATATATGGCCAACAAATAATGAAGTTGAGAGCTGTGTTAAAAGTGTTGTGACGCGTGAAATGTTCATACAAAAGTATAAGGATGTTTTTTCTGGTGATGAGCATTGGCAAAAGATAAAGTGTGAGAAAGGTGAAATCTATGATTGGGACACGAAAAGCACTTATATACAAAACCCTCCCTATTTTGATAATTTATCGACTAAGAACAATGGAAGCAACATAGTTGATATAAAGAATGCGCAAATACTAGCGATGTTTGGCGATAGCGTCACTACCGACCACATTTCCCCTGCTGGAAATATTGCCTCAAATAGTCCTGCAGGCATATATTTAAAAGGTCTTGGAGTTGAACCGCAAGATTTCAATTCATATGGATCTCGCCGCGGTAACCACAACGTAATGATGCGTGGAACCTTTGCTAATATCAGAATAAGAAATAAAATGGTGAGCGCTGAGGGTGGCTATACAAAACATATTCCTTCTCAAGAAACTATGTCAATTTTTGATGCAGCAATGCAATATAAAAGAGAAGCTGTTCCATTAGTTGTCATTGCAGGAAAAGAATATGGTACAGGTTCAAGTAGGGATTGGGCAGCAAAGGGTACTGCATTACTGGGAATTAAAGCTGTGATTGCAGAAAGTTTTGAACGCATACATAGGTCCAACTTGGTCGGCATGGGTGTTCTTCCACTTATATTCCAAAATGGAATAACCAGAAAGATATTTGATGGTAGTGAGATAATAAGCATAAAAGGTGAAATAGTATCAAATGGAAATCTAGAATGTATCATTAAAAGACAGGATAATTCAAAGCAATCAATACAACTCAAATGCTGTGTACAAACCGCAACTGAGATTAAATACTTAATGAGTGGTGGAGTGTTAAGCTACATACTTCTTTCGACTTAGTAAAAGTAAGTACTAGACTTCTTTTAGCTCCAGCCCTGGTCCTTTTAAATAATGATTTGTTCTATGCGAAGTTATGATATAATTTTACCTTACATATAGTAAAGGTGTTTTATAGATAATTATGATTAGCTCTATACAAGAACCTAATGAACTCAGAAAACGTTTACAAGGATTTTATCGTACTGATGAAAAAAGCTGTGTACGTTATCTTGTAGAAAAAGTAGAACTTTCGGTTGATTCGAAAAACAGAATTTACAATATTGCAAAACAAATTGTCGAAAAGATTAGAGGTAGTAAATTAGGCATTATAGATTCTTTTATACAACAGTACTCACTTTCTAATGATGAAGGAGTAGCACTAATGTGTCTTGCTGAATCATTACTTAGAATACCAGACGATTACACAATAGATGAATTGATCAAAGATAAAATTGCCAACCAAGAATGGAATAAACACTTGGGGCGTTCCTCTTCATTGTTTGTTAATGCTTCTACATGGAGTTTAATTATAGGAAGCAGTATATTAAGAAACAATGAAGAGGATTCAAAATTCTATAACATAATTTCCAGGTTATTGAAAAATTTAGGAGAGCCAATAATTCGCAAAGCGGTAAAACAAGCAATATCCATTCTTGGCAAGCATTTTATTGTTGGAGAAACTATAGAAAAAGCATTGGAAAGTGTGAAATCAGATGACTACAGTAAGTATTTATGCTCTTTTGATATGCTTGGTGAATCTGCTTGCACAGTTGAGGATGCGGAAGAGTATTTTAATTTATACATGCATGCAATAAAAGCCATAGGTGAATCTGCTGACATAAATGATTGCTTTAAATCTCAGGGGGTTTCAATCAAATTGTCTTCGCTGCACTCACGTTATGAATTTAGCCAATTTGATAATATGGCTGAAGAACTGAGAACTAAAGTACTGGAACTTTGTCATGAAGCAAAAAAGTATAATATTTCATTGTGTATAGATGCAGAAGAATCAGAAAGGCTTGAGATGTCGCTCGTGTTATTTGAACAGTTGCGTCTTGATGAGTCACTTTCTGAGTGGGAAGGGCTTGGTCTAGCTGTGCAAGCGTATCAAAAACGTGCTTTGTCTGTTCTTGATTTTGTTGAAGATGTTGCCATTCGATCAAAGCATAAGGTTATGGTGAGACTTGTGAAAGGAGCATATTGGGACTCGGAAATCAAGCGCACACAAGAATTAGGGTTAATTGGTTATCCGGTGTTTACTAGAAAAAGCCACACAGATGTATGCTACCTTGCCTGTGCGCAGAAACTTTTAAGCAAAGAGAATCACTTTTATCCATGTTTTGGAACTCATAATGCTTATACTTTTGCTACTATAATAGAGCTTGCCGATAAAAATCATCCTGGGTTTGAGTTTCAGCGCTTACATGGAATGGGTAAAAGTTTGTATGATTATGCAATTTCAGAACTTGCAACAAGCATCAATTGTCGTATATATGCACCAGTTGGTAAACATAGTGATTTATTGCCATACCTTATTAGGCGTCTTCTTGAAAATGGAGCTAATAGCTCGTTTGTCAATCAAGTAAATGATTCTGACGTTAAAATTGAAGAATTAGTCTCAGATCCATTAGAAAAAGTAAAAAGCTTAGAATATGAGCCTCATCCAAGCATTCCGTTGCCACGAGATATTTTTGGAGAGGAAAGAAAAAACTCCTTGGGAATGGATATTAGCGATTCAATTGCAGTTTCACAATTTGCAAATGATGTAAGGGAATTTAGTGAAAAGAAATGGCAGGTTGGCCCAATAATTGATGGAGAGTCGTTTCTTGACAGTGCGGAATTTACCGAAGTAGTGAATCCTGCACATTTGGAAAATGTAATTGGGGAAGTGTCAAGTGCAACAAGTGCTCATGCTTTAAATGCTCTTGAAATAGCACATAGTGCTTTTACTAAGTGGCAGAATGTTTCAGCAGAAGAGCGCGCTAAATGCCTTGAAAAAGCTGCAGATTTGCTTGAGGAAAGGATGAAAGAGTTAATTTATATTCTGATTGTAGAAGCAGGAAAAATTTTATCCGATGCAATAGCAGAAGTAAGAGAGGCAATCGACTTTTTGCGCTATTATGCAATGATAGCAAAAAATGAACTGAATGACTGGAAAAAATTGCCAGGTCCAACAGGTGAAGATAACTTCATCTTTTTTGAAGGCAGAGGAGTTTTCTTATGCATATCACCGTGGAATTTTCCACTCGCGATCTTCATTGGACAGGTTTCAGCTGCACTTGCAGCAGGTAATGCAGTGCTGGCAAAACCGGCAGAGCAAACGCCGATTATTGCCTGTGAAGCCGTTAAGATACTACACGAAGCTGGAATACCAAAAAATGTGCTACACCTTATTCCAGGGGATGGTTGGTATTTAGGTAAAACATTAGTGCCAGATAATAGAATTTCCGGTGTAGCTTTTACTGGTTCAACACAAACTGCTCAAATAATTAATCGAATGCTTGCTAGTAGAGATGGTCCTATTGTGCCACTTATCGCTGAGACTGGTGGATTAAATGCTATGATTGTTGATAGTTCTGCTCTTTTAGAGCAGGTAACTAAGGATGTTTTAATTTCTGCATTTCGCAGTGGCGGTCAACGTTGTTCTGCTCTCAGAGTGCTATTTATTCAAGAAGATATAGCAGAAAAACAAATAAAAATGATATGCAATGCAGCTCAAGAACTAAAGATAGGTGACCCAATACAACTGAGCACAGATATTGGTCCAATAATTGACAAAGCATCTATTGATATGCTCACTAAACATACGGAAAAGATATCAAGGGATGAAGATTCAAACCTTTTGTCCAAGGTACCCATGGATACAAATTCTTATAATGGTTATTTCTTTCCTCCGTACATTTATGAGATACAAAAAATTTCGCAATTAAAGCAAGAAGTGTTTGGGCCTATTTTACATATCATACGTTTTAATAAGTCGCAGTTAAATGAAGTTATAAGTGATATAAACAATACAGGATATGGACTTACGTTTTCTTTGCAAAGCCGTGTACAAAGTCAGATCGATTTAATAAGCAAGAAAATATCAGTTGGAAATGTATACATCAATCGCAATCAAATAGGTGCAGCAGTTGGAATACAACCATTTGGCGGTAGAGGACTGTCAGGTACCGGACCAAAAGCTGGTGGTCCTAATTATCTGCAACGTTTTTCTATAGAAAAGGTTGTAAGTGTCAACACTACAGCATGTGGCGGTAACATTAAACTTGCGTGTTTGGATTGATTTGCAATTTCTAAATTGGAAGTCCGTGCAGTTGTGTATGCAGTACTAAAACCTAAAACTCATACATTGAAAGGATAGTTGTGATTCTAAGGAGGCTTCAAAGAAAGTCTTGTCTTTAATAAAAGAAAAAGGTTGCTATAATTCTGATAAAAGCACTATAAACAAAATGAATGTAAAAAATATCTTATTAGCGTTTTTAGTACAATTTATATTCGATTTGTCATTATTTGCAGCTGATCCTATTTTGCTTAATTGTATTGAAACTCCAGGGATTTATGATCTTGAAACAAGGCCAAAAAGCTTTAACTCTTCAAATAATTTAAGAAGAAAACCTGGCTCTCCAAATAATGCATCAGGAGAATTAATAAATGTAGTGGGTAGAGTTACTGATGTAAATTGCTTACCGATACAAAATGCTGTGGTTTCTATATGGCACGCAGACTCACTTGGCATGAGCTATTATGATGAAAATGTGGAGCTTGATCCAAATTTTGCTGGATCAGGAAGATTTGTAGTAAATAACCTTGGCTATTATAATTTTATTACAATAGTACCAGGTAAAATTGGTGATAGGGCTCCACACATCAACTTTTTGGTCCAACATCCAGATTTTCCAGAATTCACAACACAAATGTTTTTTGCTGATCATAATTGCGATAACTGTGATGATCTTCTTCTTGGTAATCTTATTGAGAGTGGACTTGCAAGCCTTCTGATAGCACCATTTACTTATAACAATCAGGCTATGAAGACCTACACATTTAATATAACCCTAGGTGGGCATAACAAATTTTCTGATAAAAGATAAAGCCCTTGCATATCAGCGGAGTTCATAGTAGTCTTAAGCGCTATTGTACTTAAAATGTATATGAAAAATATCTTACTAATGTTTTTACTATGCTTTATGTGCAGCTTACAATTATTTGCAACGGAGATGTCAACGATGAAGATAACAATTTCTAAAGCTTTACCCGATTTTGAGACGCTAGTGGTAGGTTTTTTTGAGGGTGATAAGCTCATAACTAATGTTCTACAAGATAAGCAAGCTATAGATAACATCAAGAAATTTAGTGATTTTAATGGAGGTTTTGGTGAATTTTTCTCCGTTACTTCATCAGAGGGAAAAAATATTATAGTTGCTGGTCTTGGAATGAGAGATGAATGGGATGAAAGCAAAGGATTAAATATTGGTGGTAAAATATATTGTGAGCTAAGCAGATTAAGAATCAAGCGAGCGGCAATCTCAATCGAAGGCAATGCAGCAAATGTTGCATACGGTGCATTTTTGCGCAGTTTTAAATTTGATAAGTATAAAACCAAAAAGGATGAAAAAGTTACAGAAGTAGAGGAGATCACAGTGCTAACGAAAGATGAGCAATTTAGTAGTGCTGAAAAATCATTTGAGCGTTTAAGACAAGAAGGTGAAGGCATATTTCTTGCACGTACTCTTACCATTGAACCACCTAATGTTTTATATCCAGAATCCTATGCTGATTATATAAAAACCGAGCTTACTAAGCTTGGCCTTGAAATCGAAGTGCTTGGTAAGAAGCAGATGGAAGAGAAAAAAATGGGAGCATTGCTTGGGGTAGCACAGGGAAGTAGTAAAGAGCCAAAATTAGTAGTGATCAAATGGAATGGAGCTTTCAAGGAACAAAAGCCTGTAGCTTTTGTGGGTAAAGGCATAACGTTTGATACTGGTGGAGTGTCACTCAAGCCTTCGCGTGGCATGGAGTCAATGAAATATGACATGGCGGGTTCTGCTACTGTGGTTGGGGTGATGCGTACTCTAGCTGGACGAAAAGCAAAGGTAAATGCAGTTGGTGTAGTTGCACTTGCAGAAAATGCAGTGGACGGTAATGCTCAAAGACCAAGTGATGTAGTAACTTCGATGTCTGGACAGACGATAGAAGTGTTGAACACTGATGCAGAAGGAAGGCTCATACTTGCAGATGCTTTATGGTATACACAAGATAGATTTGCACCGAAATTTATGATCGACCTTGCAACTTTAACTGGTGCTATAGTGGTTGCACTGGGAAATAATGAATATGCTGGTCTTTTTTCAAATAACGATGAATTAGCGAATCATCTGATTGATGTAGGAAATGAAGTAAATGAGAAATTATGGCGTTTTCCTATGAATGAAACTTATAACAAAATTATTGATTCGCCGATTGCTGATGTGCAAAATATAGCTCCTGCAGGTTCTGGTGGAGATAGTATAATGGCTGCACAGTTTCTACAGCGTTTTGTAAACGACACTTGTTGGGCACATTTAGACATTGCAGGCACTGCTTGGCACGAAAAAGGCACTGATATTTCTCCAAGAGGGGCAGTAGGTTTCGGTGTAAGGTTGCTAAATAAGTTGGTTGAGAAGTACTATGAGATTAATAATTAAGGATCTTTGTATTGAGTTTATAGCTTAATTTACGGCTACATGAATGTCTATTTATAAGACGTAGAAAATGATATCATCAAAGTAACTTACATTTTCTTTTTTGGGGATTCTAAAGTTACACACTTGAGCAGCATCAAGAGAAAGTATTTTGTTCAAATGATGATTGTAATGATGGACTATTAAAACTTTAAAGCTATTGGGTATTGACGGTATATACTTAAGTGTTAGAATAAAATAGGAAGTTTTTAGGAGTTTATATGGCAGCAGGCGGAAAAGCGAAAACAGCTAGTAAAAATAACCCTACTCAGCGTAAGAAAGCAGAACAAAAAATGTATAAGGATAAACCGGTAAAGCCGGTTAGATATATAGACCGTGATTCACGTATGAACTATATGTCTGCTCAATACGATAACGGCAATCTAGTTGAAGATGAGGTAAGCGGCAATCCTATAAAGTGGGAAGCTGTATAGTAGTTGTGGTTAAAGTTACTATTAATTCTAAGGAATGTGAAGTAGAGCATGGGCTCACTATAATTCAAGCTTGTGAAGTTGTGGGCGTTGAAGTTCCGCGGTTTTGTTATCATGAGCGTTTAGCAATTGCTGGTAACTGCAGAATGTGTTTGGTTGAAGTTGAGGGTGGCCCTCCAAAACCAGTAGCTTCTTGTGCAATGCCAGTTGCAGAGGGTATGGTTATTCACACGGATACTCCCAAGGTAAAAAAGGCGCGTGAAGGAGTGCTCGAATTTTTACTAATTAATCATCCACTTGATTGTCCAATTTGTGATCAAGGTGGTGAGTGCGATTTGCAAGATATAACAATGGCTTATGGGAAAGGAATAAGCAGACTTGATGAGCATAAAAGAGCTGTGCCAAAAAAACATTTTGGTCCACTGATTGGAACTGCAATGAATAGATGCATTCATTGTACTCGATGTGTTAGATTTTTGTCCGATGTTGCAGGTACAAATGAACTTGGAGGAATTGGCAGGGGAGAAAATATAGAGATTAGTACTTACATAAAAAGGCATATTAGCTCTGAATTATCTGGGAATATTATAGATCTCTGCCCGGTAGGGGCTTTAACTTCAAAGCCTTACTCCTTTACAGCGCGTCCATGGGAGCTATCACATTGTGAGACTATAGATGTGCTAGATGCTGTGGGAAGTAGCATTAGAGTTGATTATCGTGGCCTGGAAGTTATGCGAATATTACCAAGGCTGAGCGAAGAGGTAAATGAAGAATGGATATCAGATAAAACCCGTTTTGCCTATGATGGACTAAAAGTTCAGCGTCTTGATCAACCTTATGTAAAAAAAGATGGTAAATTAGTCCCAGTTGATTGGAATGAAGCACTAACTGTTGCTGCAAAGAAATTAAAGAATACAAAATCAAATAAAATAGCTGCAATTGCAGGTGATTTAGCAGATTGTGAGTCTATGCTTCTACTCAAAGAAGTGATGCAGAAGCTCGGCTCGGGGAATATAGACTGTAGGCAAGATGGAGCAAAGCTTATACCAAATAATCGTGGGTCATATGTATTCAACACCACTATTGAGGGTATAGAAAATGCAGATTTATGTCTGCTTATAAATACAAATCCAAGAATAGAAGCACCAATAATTAACGCAAGATTGAGAAAGAGATATTTACAAGGTAATTTCACTATTGCAAATATTGGTCCTAATCTTGAATATCTATATAATGTTGAAAGATTAGGTGATGGTCCAAACGTTCTAAAAGAAATAGAAGAGGGAAATCACAAATTCTGCGAGTTACTGAGTGCGGCTCAGAACCCTATGCTAATTATCGGTCAAGATGCATTAATAAGAGATGATTCTGAATCAGTTTTAGCTCTAGCTGGCAAAATTGCAGAAAAATTTAACATGATCGATCAACCTTATGTAAAAAAAGATGGTAAATTAGTCCCAGTTGATTGGAATGAAGCACTAACTGTTGCTGCAAAGAAATTAAAGAATACAAAATCAAATAAAATAGCTGCA
>NZ_JBNRJY010000691.1:0-839 GCF_059414725.1 Wolbachia endosymbiont of Tuta absoluta | reverse complement strand
TAAGAGGACTTATGCTTCTTGCCCTTGTACTTTCTCAACTTTTTTCTTTTCTATTTTTTTCGATTCTGTTTCTAAATCTACTATGCCTTTTTTAATGAACCACATTACCCTTTCAGTTGCTTGCGCACCTACACTTAGCCAATGTTTTAATCTATCAGCTTTTACCACAACACGATTTTTATTGTCTTTTGGCAACATTGGATCGATCTTGGCCGTGATAATCGGAGGCAGGATGAAAGGCCCAAACGGCTCGCGAGAACACTGAACTGTGCCTATGATGCCTGTACACCTGAGGAAGTGAGAATATATCATAGAAATTTATAAATACCAAGAAGACTTCTACTAATCCTGCACATGTATATGGAAAAAGAATAAACGAGGAGGTTTCAATGCAAGAAGAGAATAAAATTAAATCTGAACCCTCTTGAAGGCATAAGGATATTTCGGACGCAGGATACATGCAGTTGGTTAGGTTTGTAGCCGTCAAACTAACGAAGTAGCAATAGGTGTTGATATCAGCAGACCCATGTAAGGGACCAACTAATACAGGTTTTTCATACAGTTCAGTTACTACCAATATAAGTTAATCCTTTAAATGGGTAGGTTGATGTGCTGATAGTAGAATTGATTTGGTTCTTTAATGCCCATTTAATCTTTACCTGAAACCAAGATCGATCGTGATTTTGTATGAGAGGTGATTTTTTTGTTTTTTCCTGACATATGTTCCTGTAAAAGTTGATTAGTTTCTTGGTCTGAATGCAACCTGTCAGTATTCGGAAGGCTGTCCCATGCGTATACCAACTGGTTTTTGCAAATCGACTTTATTTGCTTTTAAGCAC
>NZ_JBNRJY010000690.1:0-401 GCF_059414725.1 Wolbachia endosymbiont of Tuta absoluta | reverse complement strand
GCGGCCATGTTAGTATCGGGGTTAATTGGTGATCTATTCTTGAGAAATCTTAGTTTAAAGCGAACTACACGCGGCGGCGGTCGCGCACGAAAAAATGGCTGACCACTTCGGGGCAACTAGGTTTTGACAGGCTGACGCTTGAGAGGTTATGTTATTTGAAACTAATACTATGGTCAGTCCAATTATTAGTGAAATTCGAACCATGCGATGAAGCTTTGCTTATTTTTAAATGTACTATGGTTTTATTTTGCACTCACAGTGCAATGTAATATATAAGTTACTCTGTGGCACCGATTGTCACTGTCGCTTCTGTCTATTAATTTAGTAAAATATATTATTAATATTTGCTTAATTTAGTTTTGAAAATAGCAACAAAAAATATTAGAAAATATTACCAAAAA
>NZ_JBNRJY010000688.1:0-438 GCF_059414725.1 Wolbachia endosymbiont of Tuta absoluta | reverse complement strand
TATACTTTTTATTTTAATAAATACATATTACAAAGAAAACATCCAGACTAAACACAAATATCTGAAAAATTTACTTTATAAATATTTGTGTCTTGTGGGGATCGATCAGTTACATAATGGCTACCTTCCAAACCCTTTTCAATTTAACATCATTTAGTAAGTAGCTGTAATTTTTTACTGTATTTATTAAAATAAAAAAATGAATTTTACACTACACAAACAGAGAAACTTTGAGTAAAGAAGAAATAAAAGCAATATCAAAGGAGCTTTCTGTATCGGAAGAAGGTGGGGTACAGATGAGCTATCGTCTGGCTTGTAAGGATCGATCACTCCCCAGAAAACACAAATATTTGTAAAGTAAATTTTTCAGTTATTTGTGTTTAGTCTGGGTGTTTTCTATGTAAAGAGTATTTAATTTTTTATTTTACGTAAACTAAA
>NZ_JBNRJY010000687.1:0-282 GCF_059414725.1 Wolbachia endosymbiont of Tuta absoluta | reverse complement strand
AGTATCACCCCATTTCTTTCCCGTGGGAGTTGTAAAAAGTGACTAAGAGACCCGAGAGTGTGTATTGCAATTTTAGGCGATGGGCTGAAAACCTGTCACTATACAAAATTTTCCGAATGGTCCTCAAATATTTGTCAGTCGTGGCGTAAATGACCGTTTTGTGCCTGTTTACCTACCCTGCAAGGGATCGATCTTGTTACTAAAAATGTTGGACGGCTAAGAGAGATGAGCCCACTTTTGGAAATGGTACAAGAGGGAATAGATTTAAGCACCGTAAAATGG
>NZ_JBNRJY010000686.1:0-397 GCF_059414725.1 Wolbachia endosymbiont of Tuta absoluta | reverse complement strand
ACTTTTAGGAAAATACAAAGATTTTATTAATTAATAAATAGAGTTACTCTACTTTTTTTACTCTTGATCGATCTACCGTAGGCGTATTTGTATGGGAATAAGATTGGGCTTCGAAATTTCCTTTCGCATAACAAACACATGCGTTAAAAAAATGGATCGACGGACACCAAGTGAGAGAACCGTCTAAGACTGGAGATGTTAAATTGATCAAAAAGAATAAGATCCATAGGCAATATTAAATAATGTAGTGTTAAAACGTCTGCATCTAGACGAAACAACAATTGATTAATATTCAATTAAATACGTTTATTATATCATATTATTACTTAGCTTTGTAAATTACCTATCTATTTTCAAAAGATCATTAACTTTTAATACAGCTGAAGAATCATGTCAA
>NZ_JBNRJY010000685.1:0-2882 GCF_059414725.1 Wolbachia endosymbiont of Tuta absoluta | reverse complement strand
TCCCTTCCATTACGTTTTGTCGCTCTTTTATTTCTTTTATTTCGTTATCGAATTTTGACATTAGATATTTAACATAACCAGATGTTAATGCTGTTGATGCAGATACAGCTATTGCTGCCGTAACAGATGTTAATGTAATTTCCATTGTCTCGGTTATAAAAAGCGTCGATGTTACAAAATTCCCTAACATGGCAACTAAGCCACCAACAACTACACTACCTTGAACTACTTTATTTTTTAAAAACCCTTTTATACTCTCTACCGTATCTTCTTGGTGATTTATAATGGCATAATACAAAGGAGTTTTCTGCAAACTATCTTTTTTATAAACATCTGCACCTCTGTCTAGTAGAGCATCTACTATCTCTAAATAGCCATTTTTAGCAGCATAATGCAAAGGAGTACTACCATTTCTATCTTTTACATGAACACTTGCGCCTTCAGCTAACAGAGCATCTACTACCTCTACATGGTTACTTAAAGTAGCATAATGCAAAGGAGCACTACCATTTTCATCTTTTACATTAATATCTGCACCTGTTTTTAGTAGAACATTTACTACATCTATGAATTTATATATAGTAGCATAATGTAAAGGAGTACGACCATTTCCATCTTTTATATTAACACCTGCACCTCTCTTTAGTAGAGCATTTACTACATCTATGAGTTCATATATAGTAGCATAATGCAAAGGAGTACTACCACTTCTGTCTTTTACATTAACATCAGCACCTTTTTTTAGTAGAGCATTTACTACACCTACACATCTACTATAAACGGCATGATGCAAAGCAGTCTCTCTATTTTCATCTTCTACATGAACATCCGCATGCCTATCTAATAAAACATTCACTAAATCCTTACAGCTAGATGCTGCAGCTGCAATTAATAATGTAAATTCGGCATCAGGATCACTTTGGATGAATGTATGATTTATACTAAAATTTTTATTTTCCCACTCTTGATACGCTATTGTATCTTCCCTTCGCAATACCTCTTTTATTTTATTAATTACGTTATCTTTATTTACACTTGCATCTTTATCAATTGCACTTAATATCTTTTTCAGATTTTCAAAATTCATCTTTACCTCCTATAACTTTACGTTGCAGTTACTACACAATTACAAACAAAAGTAAACACATTTTTGTAAATTATTTAGAAAAAGAATCCATTAAAAAAGTCAGTGATTTGCAATAAATAACTGATCCATTTAATTGAAAGAAATATGTGATGTAACTATAGTCATTATAAACAACAATAGAAAAAACACGGAAGTAAAAAATTTATACTGATCTTATCATATTTATTATTAGCATAATTATAAACATGGGAAAGCAAATACAAGTCAACTTATCTAAAAAAATAGTGAGAGGGTCTTATCTGGCGCAAAATGGATGGCCAACCTTAGTGAAAATTATTTTGCATCATTGAATAATAACAGCATTAAACCAGCCAGCTCTATAAGAAAACTAATAGAGGCTTTTTTACTTGTTCCAATTATTACATCCAGTGCTATTACACTAGCATGTACCTATTTTTTTCTGAATGCAGTGAGTATTCAAAAATATGATTGCAGCTTTGAATAAGGGAAAAATTATGGCGCCTATGATTTTTGAAGGCTATTGCGATACAGACGTTTTTAATAGCTAGTTCAAGCTTTTTGCTGGGTGATTTTGGATAATGCAACTTTTCATAGAAAATAAGTGACTTTGTTAAAAGTGTCGGTGCTGAAGTTATATATCTGCCTCCATATTCTCCTGATTTTAATCAAACCATTGGTTTGTTATAAAAAATTTAGCCAGAAAGAATATTCAGCTATTCGAACTATTAGAAAAAGAGCTATAATTATAGACTCCGTATACACTATAACTAGACTTTTTTTTAAGAGGAATGATACACAAGTTAGTACTAAGACACTAAACAGTTTTCAAAAATGAAAATTATACCTTAAAGCTGATTTTCATACAGTTCTTGCAAGCGATAGCACTCTCACTTCTCTGGCACCAGAGTTTAAAATTTCCTGAGAGCAAGACCTTGCGGTTGCGCCAGTTGTTACTACATCATCAACCAATATCACGATTTTGTTTTTGATAATTTCGCTGTTACTTACTTTAAAAGTATTTTTCAAATTTTTTTCACGCTGTTTAAGTGAAAGACCAGCTTGAGGTTTGGTGTGACGAATACGTTTTATTGCAAATGGTGTATAAGATAAATTAGATAACTTACTTAATTCCTTCGCGAGCAATGCTGCTTGATTATATTTACGTTTAAATAAGCGTATTTTATGTAGCGGTATGGGAACTATGACCTCTGCATTTTGAAACATGTCTTTGTTAGCTTTGTACATCCACTTTGCATAGACTTTCACATAATTTAAATTATCAAAAAATTTAAAATTTATAATCATATTTTTGCTATGTTCATCATAAGCAAAAACTGATCTTAATACTTTAAATGGTGAAGGGTTACTGATGCATTTACCACATGTATCAATGTTATCTGGAATTACTACACCACAAACATTACAGTAATGCTTAGTTAAAAAATTGATTTTTTTATTGCATTCACTACATAAATCATAACTTTTATCAATTATACGTTCACAACTTACGCATACGTTTGGAAATATGAGATCTGTAGCTTTTTTTAATAAGAGAAGATTCATGAATTAAATATGTTAGGTATACCTTTTAAAATGCTCCTCATAACCTAATTATTAAGAAATAGTCGATACTTGATCGTGTGTCCAGAGAAGGCAAGTATGTTCAGTGGGAGGTAGACCCACCAGGATAAAAGTCGAAGTCCTGTAGCTAGGGTAGCAATGTGGAGGGAAAGCAAAATGTTGAAGCCTACCGACAACGTTATCATAGGATAAT
>NZ_JBNRJY010000684.1:0-229 GCF_059414725.1 Wolbachia endosymbiont of Tuta absoluta | reverse complement strand
CATTTCTCATAATAGTCCGAACAGGTCATAGGAAGGCAGAATCAACAGCACGACGAAAGGATTCGAATAGAGGAATGTTTTTCCTGGCTCTGTTTTTTATAGCAAACCAATAATGCTCAATTTTGTTGAAATCTGGAGAATATGGAGGAAGATATAAAATTTCTGCACCAACTCCTTTAGCAAATCTTATTAGACTTATGAAAAGTAGCATTATCAAGGATAACAGTTT
>NZ_JBNRJY010000683.1:0-342 GCF_059414725.1 Wolbachia endosymbiont of Tuta absoluta | reverse complement strand
TTTGGAAATTTTGTACTACTTTTTATACATGTATTATTAAACAAACTTGTAATACAAATGATTCAGGATTACGCGACTAACTTGTTGATTATTTGGTAAAGAGTTTAGACCTCTACGTTTCGGCTGCTTACGACAGCCTTCTTCACGGAGGTCGACAGATCACATAGGCCCGCCCGTCAGTAGTGATCTTTTATATTTATATTATAGCACCTACTAGCCAACGGGTCTTAACAATAATTTGAGTTTCTTCCAGGTCAGTTGAATAACATAGTTAACGAACTTAAAAAAGCTAATTTTGAGCCAGGTACAAATAAGTTAGCTGTTAGTGCTACAACTGGTATT
>NZ_JBNRJY010000682.1:0-2800 GCF_059414725.1 Wolbachia endosymbiont of Tuta absoluta | reverse complement strand
TTCATTAAAGAATTCTTCCTCTAGCATTTTATTATCACTTACTCCTTCTTTATCAAATGCTTTTCCACCAGAAGTAAAGTGATCCATAATTGTAGTTAAAATTTCCACCTTTACTATATCCCAATTCATTCTATCTGATTTTGTTACCGAAATAAAATCATGACCAAAAAATACTCTTACAACATGTTCTATTTGAAAAAGATTTACTGCTAGTTTGGAGTTCTTTATTTCATCTGCATTTGAAAAATCAGCTGTTTCTCCTTCGCTCAGAATTTCAAAACCAGGAAGAAATTTCAGCGTGTTTGGGTTTGGTGTTTCTTCAATCTGGATAAACATGTTATTTACCATGACAATTATAATTGTTACTATTTAATCATAAAATGATAAAAAAATATACATGTCATTCATCTTCTTCCTTTTTTTGATATTCACAATAATCACGTTTGTTTTACCTAGCGTTGTTGTATTTTTTCTCTTTTTGGCAAAGAGAAATAACATAAGTTTTATGATGCACTCTATATTAAGTAAGTTTTTGAACGAATTTAACAGCAGTAAAAGTTACACCAAAAATTACACTGGTGATAATATGTCCAAAGATGAAGCATTAAAAATACTGGGGCTGAATTCCGAGGCAAGCCAAAATGAAATCAATAAGGCATACCAAAATTTAATGAAACTGGTCCATCCAGACAAGGGAGGCTCGGAATATTTTGCACAAAAGTTAAACGCAGCACGTGATAGGTTGATGAAGACCTAATTTTAACTATTGTTTTCTCTGTAAATTTTGCTTGTACATATTAAGTTGCATGATATAAAACCGGAAACATTATTCTTTAGGAGGTATTTGATGAAAAAACTTGAGAGATTGAGAAAGAATTTATTTGCGGCTATAGATGAGCTTAATATTAATAAAGTTAAAAGATATGTTAAAAAGGCAAGATATATAAATAAAGAAAAAGAGATTATTAATGGTAAAAAAGATGGTATGGCACCTATACATCTTGCTGTTTATAGAGGTAGCTTAGAGATAGTGCGGTTTTTGCTTAAAAATAATGCTAATATTAATGCTGTTAGTGATGGATGTCTTGTTCCTTACTCGTACGTTACTGCCATGAATAGAAAAGCAGAAATAAAAGAAATGATATATCATTGTACTAGTAGTACCACTTCCCAAGTAATGCAAGGTTTTACAGCTTTACACTTAGCCTTTTTTTATTGTCGATTAGATATCGCGAATCTTCTGCTCAATAATAACACTATTAATATTAAAAATGCAAATGGCAAAACGGCATTTGAGGTTATCCCTGGTTATGAAAATCTTTGCAGTGATGGCTGTGACATAGAAAAAATATTCTTAGCTGTGTTAAGATTTCATAAAAATAATTGTACAGAACTATTACTTTCTGCTAGAATAAATACTAAATTAGAGTTAGAAGCTGGTGATACTCCAGATGCAGCAAGTAGTATAGCAAACCCTTTCTCAACCTCCACCAGGGCAAATACTAAGATAGGATTGGAAGCTGGTGATACTCCAAATCCTGCACCAAGCAGTGCAGTAAAACCTTTTTCTTTTATTAATAGTATATTTAGTTGGGTAACCACTGCCACACTCAATGGCTTATTCAGCAGTGCTCCTACTTTACTTCCTGCACAGCAATTTGTTGATCACTTAGCTGGTAGCCCAATTGGTTCTTCACAAGTTGATTTTAATGCAACAGCTCTACTAGTTGATGTAGTGGTCAAAAAGTTCACAGGGAAAAAGTATTCAAGACTACTGGACAATCCACCTCTGACAAAACTTGATATTATAGAAAAAAAACTCGAGACGGCAATTAGTAGTTGTGAAAAACTTTATCAATGTCCTGAAAGTTCATTAAGCAATTTAACGATATCTAAAAGTATGCATCAAAAGTCCCTTCAAATCAGTTAAAATAAGCTCTCTAATTCGAGTGCTTATTTACAAAACTTATCCCTTATTTCCTCTTCTAAAGCAGATTGCTTATTATCAAGTAATAAAAATTATGAATTAGGGGCTTAAAATATTTTGCAAAAAAGTTACGTGATAGATTGCTGAAGACCTAATTTTTAACTATTGAAATTTTTCTCTGTAAATTTTGCTTGTATATATCAAATTGTGTGATACAAAATCGGGAACGTTGTCTTTTAGGAGATATTTGATGCAAGGGATGCAAAAACGGATAAAAACTGAGAACTTTGTAAATGAGTTATTTATTGCCATAAAAGAGCATAGTCTTCTAAAAGCTAACATATGTATCAGAAGTGCAGTGTACATGAACCTAAGAAAGCAGATTTTTATTGGTGAAAAATACGGTATGAAACCTATAAGTTTTGCTGTGAAAGAAAATAGCTTAAAGATATTGAGGTTTTTGGTTAATAACGGCGCCAATGTTAATGCTGCTAGTAGTGAAAGCTTGAGAGTTGCATTGCACGTTGCTGCTGAATATGGCAGAGAAGATGCAGGACAGCTTCTACTTAGTCGTTATGCTAAGATCAATTTGCAAGATATAACGGGTAAGGTGCCTTTGCACTTAGCGTCTTTCCATTGCCAAGTGGCAATGGTGGAACTTCTTATCAAGCATGATGCTAATATTTATATAAGAGATGCGGGTGGTAGAATACCACTAGATGTTGTTGGAGATGATCGTGTGTCCAGAGAAGGCAAGTATGTTCAGTGGGAGGTAGACCCACCAGGATAAAAGTCGAAGTCCTGTAGCTAGGGTAGCAATGTGGAGGGAAAGCAAAATGTTGAAGCCTACCGACAACGTTATCATAGGATAAT
>NZ_JBNRJY010000681.1:0-2223 GCF_059414725.1 Wolbachia endosymbiont of Tuta absoluta | reverse complement strand
AAGAATTCAATTGCTTGAGGATTAGATAGTCCTTCAGTATTAACATCAGACATATCAGTTTTTACCTCATCAAAATTCCTCTCAGCAAATTTGCTTGCCACTTCTGCAAAACACTTTCTAACAAGAGGCATAATTATCGGCATTAATAGCCTTCGTGGATCATACCGTCCTAACAGATCAGTCTCCTTTTGCACTCTATCTCTTGGATCCTCTTCTAGTAAATCTTTTGTGTGCTTGTCAGCATATATTTCACAGCCTTTTGAGAAAACAGGAGCTAACATTTCAATTAATACTGCCAATAACAATAGTGGACCAAGTACAGCTCCACCAACAGTTAATCCATTAGCAATGAAATTTATTGTAACTAAATAAACAGAAAAAGCAGCTAAAGGATAGTTGATAAGAAGTTTACTGCTTAGCTCGATATAGCTCATCTTACTTATGAATTCATCAGTAGAAATTTCTGAATTGGCATACTTTTTCATATAATGACCTACTAATAAACGAGAGGCGTTATTAATAATGATATTAAGTGCTATGATCCACCATGAAAAATAGCAACCTATAGTAATTGTAGTTAATATAGCTAAAGGCAGAAAACTTATTTTTGGTACTAACATTAGAGCATTTTTGCGCTCTATAAATTTCAATGCTAATGTCTTTTTATCTTCTTCAATTAGGCTTCTCTTTTCTTTTAGAGGAGTAATATAATTGAATAATTGTATGCTTGGCTTTGCTATATATTGATATAACTCTTGCATTAACTTTGCACTTTGTACACTCCTCTGAAAATTATCTAAATTTGGATTTAGCAAAATCCTCTCTATTTGAGCCTGAAGTTCATTATAGCTTTTTAGGTCTTCTCCAAACGAACAATCATTTCTTTTTAGTATAGCAATCAACCCATCAAAATCTTTACCTACAGCTTCTTCCTCACTGATTTTTAGCTCGTTAAACAACTTTCTCCTATAGTGAAACTCTCTTGCCGTTAAACGTCCATTACTTTCAGCATCAACGCTGACTTTAACACAAGGATTTCCTGACTCCAAAGGTTTAATGTACTTTTTTAGCTCTTGATAAGCTTTATAAATCTGATCAAATCTATTTTTGTTTCCACCTTTGTCAGGATGGTTTACAAGTATCAATTTATTATATTGTTTTTTCAGAAACTTGCTAAGAGCTTGATAATCTTTACCTACAATTTGTTCAGCTTTTATCTCTAGTACGTTAAACAGACCATTACTATCATAAAACTCCTGACCAGTTAACTTAAAATGTTGACTCATTACTACACCTCACATAAATACACGATGCTATTAGTATAATATATTTAATGTTTCACACAAGCATAAAAATATCAAGCAACCACTAAGAGAAGAAACCCTCTTTCCCATCATACAAATACAACTTATCCATTCTCACCACATCAAAATTGTGTTCCTCAAATTTGATTAGCAAGTTATTCACATCACTATTTGTAATTTCATTATTTGCAATAAACCTGCAGATTATTTGGTCACTTGAAGACTTTGAGCCTCCTGGCCAAATTGCAAGTCCTTTTGAGTATATTGCTATCATTTTCAGATTACTCGATTCAAATAACCTAACTATTTGATCAAAATTGTTGGATTTGTCCCAAGCAAGCGTTATATCACTACCCACTAGCTTTTTAACTTTGTAATCTTGTTCGTAATTGTCTTGTACTTTATTTATTTTACTATCCGAATCACTGCTAATTATAAGCTCAGATAACGTTGTGGGTTTTTTCCCTAGATTATCTATAACAGCTTTTGCAAATTCTTTTGTTCCAACCTTTTGTTTACTCTTTTTCTCCTTATATAAATCAGCGGTATGTACTCCATCTTCCAAAGTCTTGAGCCATGCATCGTAGATTAGTTTTGCAGTACTCACTTGACCAATATAGACCAACATATGTACTGCGGCATTTAAAAGACCAGAAGGATTAGCTATATTTTTTCCTGCAATATCAGGAGCAGAGCCGTGAACCGCTTCAAACATTGCATATTCATTACCTATATTGCTACTTCCTGCAAGCCCTACAGAACCTGAGGTTTGTGCTACTATGTCTGATAATATGTCGCCATATAGATTTTCAGTTACTATAACATCGAAATTCTCGGGTTCTGTGGCAACACGTGCCATTCCAATATCAACTATATAATGTTCCGCCTTTATATCCGGATATTCTTTTGCAATACGATC
>NZ_JBNRJY010000680.1:0-512 GCF_059414725.1 Wolbachia endosymbiont of Tuta absoluta | reverse complement strand
AGACGTCAATCAAGCCTCCCACGAAAAGGGAGTGATTGATATTGTTAGGAGGGTTATCTTTGTACACTTGTATCTCCCCATAATCAGCCCCGAACCCAAAGCCCGAACCTATACACTGCTTGACATTGGCAAAATTGTCTTGACTAGAAGACTGAACTGTTGTAATGAACCACCATAACATAACAAAAAACACATTAGGTTATCACCTAAGTCTGAAGGTTGTTCGTCCATTTTGTCGCCAACGATGACAACAAATAGTCCCTCGTCTTGAGCATCATCTTCATCATGCTGGAGTGATGATGAATCCATGATGATATCTTCGAATATTACATCGAAGATAAGTGACACGCAGGCCCAAAACAAAATGCTTTGTAACTTTATTATACCTCTCACTTTTAGTGATTAGTCCGTCTTGATACTGTGCAGAAAATTTCTTAATTTCACCCCTTGTATAATCAACGTGTGTAGCTTTAGTTTCAGGTATGACCATATCGCAACGACTAAAAGAAGTA
>NZ_JBNRJY010000679.1:0-486 GCF_059414725.1 Wolbachia endosymbiont of Tuta absoluta | reverse complement strand
AGAGCATGCAAAAACGCTAAAGAAGTATGATTTAAAACTGGGCAGGATACGTACCGGAACTCCACCGAGGCTTGATCGATCGTTACACACCCAGGTCAGAGGCCTACTAAGTACTAGGAGAAGGCGGATGAAAAACTCTGACACCAGGGTTCACGAGGTCGTTGGTCGATTCGGAGCTCCACACGAAAAGAGAGAGGATATAAAAAGTTTATTTAGCTCATCTATTCATTTGTATCTTTCAAATTCAAATTGTACATAATGTAGAAGTAGCTAATGCACTATCTTCTAAAGATCGATCCGAGAAGTACCTAAGTCACTGTCAATAGTACTATTTGACGCAAGCTGTTTTCAATAGCAATTTCACAGTGACTTATAAACAAAGTACCTGCTATTTTATAAACAACTAAGTTGTATGTGTACAACATATTGGCGCATGTTGAAGAAATGCACATTTTATTTGATTTATTGGAATAAAGTTGAATCGTA
>NZ_JBNRJY010000678.1:0-550 GCF_059414725.1 Wolbachia endosymbiont of Tuta absoluta | reverse complement strand
GGACAGATTTAAAAAAAAACTTTTCCATTAGAATCCTAAATTATCCCCAATGAACATAGGGTATATTAAAATGTCTTATTCCCGCGGGAAACCACTGGGCAGGCCGCTAATTTGGTATATTTTAAATCAGATCAGGAATGTTAAGAAAGTTTTTATATCCGGGGTGTAAGGAACAGCCAAATACTCCATAAAACAGAACAACTTTCCCATAGAAATTAATAAATTATTTTACAGAAAATATTTCTGGAAAATAAATAAAATTTATTTCCATAGTAAAGGCAGTCAGCTGATCGTGATTTTGTATGGGTGGTCGATTTCGTTTTGTCGTTTTCTGACATAGGTTTGTAGGGGAAAGTTTTTTAGTTCCATGGTCTAAACGTACCTTATCAGTATTTTGAGGGTTGTCTCTCAATACAATACAATACAATACAATAATTATTTATTTGCATAAACATGGTATATAGGATGTTTACAAAAATTATTTCAGTGCGATACATGTTTAGCTAACTTATACTATTAGCATGCAAATTTCATAAGTTAATTAATTGGA
>NZ_JBNRJY010000677.1:0-233 GCF_059414725.1 Wolbachia endosymbiont of Tuta absoluta | reverse complement strand
GGAACACAAACATTGACACGATCACACACACCGGTAGCGTCTAACTTCGGGGTTATGGACATATAGAGAACACCACGACCCAAGAATTTATATTAAAATTCATCATTTAATTTGGAATCGAACATGGGAGGTCTGCAAGGCAAGTGACTAACGAATGCGTCACATATGATCGATCTTTTTCACTTATCTGCTCAATAGATTCTACAGAATATTCAGAATATAGAAAGTAAGCC
>NZ_JBNRJY010000676.1:0-791 GCF_059414725.1 Wolbachia endosymbiont of Tuta absoluta | reverse complement strand
GCGGTGAAACACTTCGATACCGCGTTTCAGGCTCTTTGTTCTGTCACGTGGCACCATCTTGCAGATATGTTGGAACTTCTGGTGCGTCTTGCTTCCTCGTGAACCACTTCGAGTGAGCTTCTTGTCGTAGCTCCCAGAGGTCGCTACAAGTTTAAGAAGTTTGGGTCGGTCTCTGCCGGGGGCTGCGAACAGCAATTGTTTAAGTTTCTCTTGGATCTCTGTATGTTTCTCTTTGAAAAAATTTGACTGATTTCATTTGTTCATATTTATATGAGACATATTCGTGAACATTAACTTAAAAATGCTGTGAGATAAGAAACCTAGAATCTAGGCTACTTTGGCCACATAAGGTTGGTTTCAGGGCACGAGGTTGCGATACGAGCAACTAAAGGCTGTACAGCTTGCGATGTTATTCGAAAGCCAAAAATGAAAAATATTGTGTTGAAAAGGCCAATACTTAATTGTATAAGTATTTTTACTTAGATGGTCAGTAAAAGTCAGGTTTTTGATATTTCTTGTCAGTAAAATCAGTTTTAATATTTTATTAGATACCAAACCTGTTTCGACCCCTAGCACTCTTGATAATCTTGAATGGACTTTTATGCAAAAATCTTGCATTTGTACGATTATTACCTAAGTAAGACGACCTGTGAAATTGTCACAAGTTGTTAATTTTTAAAGTTGTAGGTAACACATATTATAATGATCGATCTTCAAAATGGTTTTTCCACCCTAAGTAGCTTGAACGCAACTCGAGCTCTGATAAATCTATATTACCATTAATATACCCT
>NZ_JBNRJY010000675.1:0-420 GCF_059414725.1 Wolbachia endosymbiont of Tuta absoluta | reverse complement strand
GACATGGTTGAGTAACGACCACCGTCTTAGTAATCATACGGGGTCTTAGTAATCATGGGAGATGTTTTTTTCATATTTTAACTATGTTCCTTGCGAGTTATTCAGTTTAGGGCCTGGTTCATAGCTTGCATGTCTATGCATATCTAAGCAACAGGGACCGAAAGCTTAACGTGCCCCCCGAAGCACGGAACCATACCACAGTATAATTAATAGTACTAGCCCATACTGTGCTACGACCGCCAAAATTCACGTAGCGCCATCTAGCGTTAACGACTGGAAGCATCTGTATGTTGAATATCTGTATATATAAAAAAGAGCACAATATTTCGAATCTTGATTAAAATGTCACTTTCAATTATCATTTAATAATAAACAATTTAAAAACACTTTTTATGTTTTATCCAAAATTGGACATGGCCA
>NZ_JBNRJY010000673.1:0-6581 GCF_059414725.1 Wolbachia endosymbiont of Tuta absoluta | reverse complement strand
ATTCTCCAGATTTCAACAAAATTGAGCATTATTGGTTTGCTATAAAAAACAGAGCCAGGAAAAACATTCCTCTATTCGAATCCTTTCGTCGTGCTGTTGATTCTGCCTTCCTATGACCTGTTCGGACTATTATGAGAAATGCTATAACTGCCTTGAGCGTTTGTTGAAAGGCTTTGTACTAATTTTCTTGATTCAAACAATATGCTAGACTTTAACTTAAAAATCTTTGTAAGTGATCACGACTGAAAGGTATTTTCATGCATTTTTTACCTGAGTGCAATAAGTGTAATTCATTGAGTTTCCAAAATTGATAATGAAGAAAAGCATTACTCGTCTAATAAAAGCAATTCAATACTCCTGTGAAGGAATAAAATCAGCTTTTGTATCAGAAGTTGCGTTTAGACAGGAGTTACTGCTTTTTATAATATGTGTTTCAACTTTGTTTGTTTTAGATGTAAGTAATTTAGAACGTGCAGTAATGGTAAGTAGCCTATTTTTGGTGTTAATTGTAGAAATTATTAACACTGCTTTTGAAACAACAATTGAGCGTATTTCCAGTGAACAACATATACTTTCAAAAAAAGTGAAAGATCTAGGTAGTGCAGCAGTTTTTCTCTCATTAATTAATTTCTTGATAACATGGATGATAATATTGATATGAATGTTGTTAAGATATATTTTCAAATTCACCGATTAAGACTTGCATGTCTTGTGGTAAATCAGAAACAAATTCTATATATTCTTTACTTTTTGGATGATATAAGCCTAGCGTGTGAGCATGTAGTGCCTGTCTATTGAAATTACGGATAAAGTCAGAGTTTTTAGCATGTTTTTCACTTTTACTACTATTTTTTCCGTAAACTTGATCACCAACTACAGAATGTCCTATGTGGCTCATGTGTACTCGAATTTGGTGTGTTCTGCCTGTCTCTAAAGTACATTTAACCAGGCTTGCTTGCCCTATAATTTTCTTCACTGAATAATGAGTGATTGCTAATTTACCTGCTGTTTTTGTGACACACATCATTTCTTTATTACTGCGTTTTGGAGCAATATGGGTTTTTACTGTTCCTTGCAGATTAGGTAATGCTCCCCAAATTACTGCTAAGTATTCCCGTTTTATTTTACGATTTGATAGCAGTTCAGACAAGAAGCTGTGGGATTGTTCATTTTTTGCAATTACCATGAGTCCACTAGTATCTTTATCAAGCCTGTGAACAATTCCTGGTCTTGTATTTGTATATGGAATTTTGCCAAGGTGAGCGATCACTGCATTCAGGAGTGTATCATTGTTTGTTCCAGCACCTGGGTGTACTGTTAATCTACTTTGTTTACTCAGAACTATAATGTCATCATCTTCATAGACGATATCAAGTTTTATGTCATAATTAGGCTCAATTGATGTGGATATGTCAGGTTGAATGAGATGCACCACATACTCTTCACCTGGTTTTACTATGTGATCATTATTAATTATCGGTATACCAAGTAATTTCACCTGCTCATTCTGTATCAATCTTTGCGCTTTACTGCGAGATATGTTGCATTTTTTAGCTACATAAGTATCTAATCTTAATTTTTTCTCTTCACTACTAATATTTAAAGTCCTGAACATGCTACTTCAAATGCTGCATGAACATCTGGATTCACAAAATCAACTTTTGTACTAGGTTGAATTTGAAGGCCGTCTTGTTTTTTAATGTGGCAAATTGTTTGAGAGCCATCTTTCCAGTAAATTATTATTTTATTATCAAAATTCCGTAGCGTTAACTCCCTCTTTTCTTCTTTTTTATCTTTTTCTTCTAGCTTAATAGACTCTAATAAATAATATAGAAAGCCACTTGCTTTACCGTTAACTTTTTTTCTCCATTCATCCATTTTTTCTTGTTCAGATAATTCTTTTTCCAATTTTGCATTTTCTTGCTCCAGCTCTTTCATCCTTTTTTTTGATTTTAATAATCTATTTTTTTCTATTGCTTTTTTCTCTTCATCTCGCTGTTTTTCAAGAGAAGTAGCAGTAATACTGCCTTCACTGCTATTAGGTTCGGTTGATTGAGTTTGTTTATTCTTTAATTCTTCTAGTTCATCTTTTACTTTTTTTAGCTCTTCCTCTAATTTCTTCCTTATCTTTTCCGCCTCTTTTTTTTGCTTTTCCAACATATCTATAAACAAAGGATCATCACTAACTGTGCTTTCCCCAGATTTAAAAAAGCCAACAAATCTGCTTGGTTCAAATCGCTCAACCTTATCTTCAGCGATTTTAATAGCATTATCTAAACTAGAAAAAATACTTTCAATGTTTAGTGAACTTGCTCTTTTTACCAGCCCTTTAGCTTCACTTAAAATGGGCGAGATTTCCTTGTGCAACTCATCCAAATCTTCTTTGATGTCTTCTCTGACTCTTCGTAGATGAACAAGTGTTTCTTTAATTTCATCATTTGCAGGCTTTAGAAGCTTATTATCGAGTAGACCTTTAACTTCATCTAACTGCTTATCAAGTGAGTCAACAATTTTATCTGTAAAATCAGTCAAGTGCTTATCAAGTAATTTTATCAATCGAGATGTAGAATCATTTTCTTCTTCATCTTTTGTCTTTTTTTCCATTACTGATACAACCCCACCTCTTCTGAATGGAAAGAGAATATCCAAATTGTTAAACTTTTTAACAATATTATGATTATTGTTTATCTCATTGTTTTTTAGCTTGCTGAATGTTATACATATCCCAACAATAGCAATGATACTAGCCAGTGCAACTATGGCCCATTCCAAATCCTGAATATTGGCAAAGCTCAGTCTATTTTGTATTAACGCACCAACTATAATTACAGCACTAATTACATATGGTATGGTAAGAAAAATTGCCTTATTCTTATTCTCTTGTCTTTGATCATCTAATATTTTTTTTTGATTTTCAGAGATTGGCAAAATTATTGAAAAGCTTGCTTTTTTGTGACTTGTAAAACTTAAATTTGGTTTTATCTCTATTTTTAGAGCATTTTCAGCAAGTTCACTTATCTCGTTGTCTTTGCCACCTCTAATTTTATCATTTATTAATTCCTCTATCGGCTTTTTTCCTTCTTTTATCTTCTGCTTATGCATATATCTCATAGCAGAAGAGGCTGCAAAAGTTGTTAAAAGAATAATAGAAACCAAAGTGTAAATTGGCATGAATGTTGGGTTAAAAATATCTGTAATAAAGCTTAAATTATTACTAGTTATTATTATTGCAGCTACATAAGCCAAAGAAAATTGAAGCCAAGTATTTACAGCTGCTATAGGTAGAGTGTTACTTACGGAATATTTCTTTGCTGCATGCCATAATCTAGGGAAAAAACCAATAGCATCATCTATTTTGGCAAAATTATGATCTACTTTAACACTTAAAGGATTTATTATATCTAAAGGCATAAACTTCCTAGCACCTAATTAATTATATACTAATAACACTTTTAAAACAAGTTTTTTGGCTTATGCCAAGGACGATTAGAACGGACTTTGCTAACCTTTATGCCACTATTTGCTAGCCAAACAGAGTGTGTGCCATATGCCTCTAAGTCAGAGTATTTGATGATTTTAGTATTGCAAGCTGGATAGTTAAACTTGCTTAACTGAATTACTAGATCGACATTGTTACAATTTTCTAAAATATCTTCTCTTTTATGAGCTAGCAACACTGACTTATTATTTCCTTTATTATATGTACAGTCATAATCATTACATTTTAGCCTTTTGTTTGAATTACTGAATTTAGTGTGATTCAAAATTTGATTCTGCCCGTTTTGTTTAGCCCATGTTTTGACAACAAAGTTCCTATTTTTCCTAGTAAGAGAATATAGTAAACTGTCATCTTCTTTTACAGCAAGATTATCAATACTGACCAGGATGTCAGGGGTTCTATACATAGCGCTAGAGAAAATACCCAGCACAATAAAGAAAATTCCAAAAAAACGCCAATTCCTTTCCCACAAGCATAGCCACAATAACCCAAGTGTTATTATAATAATTGATGAGCCAGGAAAAGTGCGAGTGGGAATAACCAAATACTGAAGACTAGCGATTGCATTTGTTATACACAAGATACTGTCAATTGGGCGCTCTATAAATGGCGCTATAATCCATTCAATACCTAAAGGAATCAATAAAACATAAATTATTCCAAGTGGAATAATAATGAGTGTAACTATTGGTATAGCAATCAAATTTGTGATAATGCCACTGATTGAAAAATAGTTAAAATTGTATATTGTGTACGGAACAGTTGCTAAACTTGCTATGACTGAGCTGATCATTATCGACACAAAATATTTTATTATTTTTATTTTGAATAACTTATTAGCATTGATCTGATAGCTGGCAACTAGTGCCAAAACAGCAGAAAATGACATTTGAAAACCTGGCTTTAAGATTGCTTCTGGCTCCACTATGAGTATCACCGAAGCAGCAAACGCAATTGCTATTAATCCTCGATATTTCCTTTCTATGATTATTGCAACAAGTACCAAGATCACCATGATGTAGGCACGCTGAGCAGAAATTTGCATACCGGTAATCAACAAATAAAAGGTAGTTGGCAAGATAGTAAAGAATGCAGATATTTTTTTAGTGTTATATTTAAGAGTCAAAGTTTCAGATATTGCAAATAAATTACGGAATACTATAAAAAATAGACCAGCAACAAACGATAAATGTAAACCAGATATAGCGAATAAATGTGCTATACCTGAATCTCGTATCGCATTCATAGTTTTTTGATCTATCCCGTCTTTTTTGCCAATTAATAATGCAGAGATTATGTCCGCGTGTGGCTTTTTGGTATTTTGCTGTAGGTTTTCATAGATATATTGACGGAAAGATTCTATATACTCTTGAAATTTTCTTGCTTCAGCCTTTTTGTACAGGACTATTTTGCTTGTTGCAAAGCCTGTTGCACTTATTTTCTGATAATATGCTATTCTTGCAAAATCATATGCATATTCCGAAGGCGCAATTTTTGGAGGAAAGAGTTTTGCTGATAATTTTACTTGATCCCCTATTTTAATGCCTTCTTCCGCTTTTGTTTTAACTGATATTCTGATGTTATCCAGCTTGAACTTCGTGTTTTTTATTTCATAAAGCAAAAATTGTTTATATGAGCCCCTATCGTTAATATCCTTCACTGTAGCAACAATATCTTTCACATACCTTTCCTTATCAAGAATATGAGTATTAACTGAATCTGTTCTGAATTTGCTGGCTGTAAATCCTATGAGCACTGCAATTAAAGAAATGCATAATATTGCGTATTTCCTGTATAATATTGCAATCAGAATTAGTATAGGTGAAAGCAAGAGAAAAATAGATATAGTGAAAGCACAGCTTGGTTCAAAATTTAATGAGAAATAGGTTAAAATTCCTGCACACTGAAAAATAGGGAACCACAATATCAAGTTATATTTTTCATTGCACAGATTGTTATGTATATAATTTACTATCATGTTAAGAAAGGTTAATAGATATATAAATATATGTAATAGTGTGATTTTATTCTTTTATTTATTATTATTACGCATATAATAATAAATAAGCAACGACGCGGGATGGAGCAGCTCGGTAGCTCGTCAGGCTCATAACCTGAAGGTCGTAGGTTCAAATCCTACTCCCGCAACCATCTTTCAATTGTACAAATATTGCGATTTCTTTTATTATAATAGCAATGTTATTTCTAACTCAAAGCTTGTTTTTGACCTGTAGGCTCAATCGTAACATTCAGTAAAAAACTCAGGGTATTTATTGACAAAATTATAGCGGCTGCATGCCTTTTTTCTTTTTTCTTATTACATCAATAATTTCACTATACACTTTATTGTTGTCTTTATCTGCAATTCCAGTAATAACATTACATCTATTAGATTCTTTTATAGCTATTTCTTGAAATCCTTTTCGAATTTTATGATAGAAATCAATGCTCATTTCTTCATACTTATTTTTATCCTTTGCTCTGCTGAGTCCAACTTGAACATCAATATCTAAAATAAATGTGATATCTGGATATTTAATTTCCACTAATTTGTGTAAGTCTCTTATTAGACTCAAGTCAACACCTAGTCCATACCCTTGATACGCAATAGTTGAATCGATAAATCGATCACAAATAACTGTCTTTCCCTCTTTAAGAGCTGGTAGTATTAATTCTTTCATATGTTCATATCTCATTGAGGTAAATAATAAAAGTTCAGAGATGGGATCAATATTATCCTTAAGTAGTGATCCTCTTATTTTTTCTGCAAAATCAGTACCACCTGGTTCTCTAGTCAATACGACATTATTTTCACCGTGAATTTGCTTGAAATAATTTGCAAGTAACTCAGACTGTGTTGTTTTACCAGAACCATCTATTCCTTCGAAGGTTATGAACATAAATTTTATAATTACAATGCTAAATGCAAATAGTGTACATAGAAACCATTTGACATTTAAGCAATAAGATCATAAATTATATACGGTATACAATTAAAAATGGGCAAATGTTAACCGTCAAACAACAAAAGAAAAATTTAAAATTACATGCAAAAAATTAAAAAGAATTGGAATTGAAAAAA
>NZ_JBNRJY010000672.1:0-2349 GCF_059414725.1 Wolbachia endosymbiont of Tuta absoluta | reverse complement strand
CTCACTTGTCGCCCCTAGTTCCGTTTTTTAACGCAACGTAACGCATGCGTCTGTCATAAGAAAGAAAAATAAGAATTTAAATCTGATTTCCATGCAAAAACGGTTATTGTATGTCAGACGCATGCGGTACGTTGCGTTAAAAAAATGGAACGACGGACGACAAGTGAGTAAACCGCCTTAGTCTAACATAGAGTGATGTTAATCTAAACCGACATCACACAACTTATGTAACACTAGCGTTTTTATTAGTTTTACCAGCTGGTACCCATTTTCTTGTCAGAAATACCCTTTCCCGTGGTTTCCCGAAGTAAAAAGCTACTTTGGCAGCGCTATTTAAAAGCAAAGAGTTTGTACATCAGAAAATACTGTAAGTATAGTTTGGAAATATATTTATAAATAAGTAGTGCAATTTCAAACGTAATCTAATTTTAGTTTGAGGTTTATTTTTTAATAAAGGCACAGATAAATTGAATTGTGCAAATATTCATGATCGATCCCAGTACTGGGATGACATCGAAGGGGCTACTCGGATGACACCATCTGTTGTATCTGCTATTGAATGACAAACAGGAACTACAAAACAACCTTTGGTTCGCGAAATGGAGAATACACCTTCTTTACCTCAGATAAATGGCTACTTACTTCTGATTCACGATTTTTATAGAGAGCAGAAACATGCTGTATAATACCTAGCTTTATTTGCTCAGGAACACTATCATAACCAGCTTCATATACAACATCAGCCCTTATTATGTTCAAATAATTGAAAAATTCAATATAGCTTCCTATATCACTAAAATAATAACTAAGTTTTCTATTCTTATCAGTAGCCAATATTATTTTATTCACAGGACCATAGCTTAAATATATTCTACGAGGTATATAACCTTCATATGAAACTTGCCACGTTTGCTTTACTAGAGACTTTTCCATATGCCACTGAGCATAATCAGTTGCCATAAAAATAAAACTTGAAATCAACTTATCATCTTGATCATTTTCAATTCGTAAAAAAGATTTAACCTCTCCTAAAGTTACTGGAAAAGATTTAGGCTTAGACTTACGTTGTATATTTATGATTGGATACTTTAGTCTTGTTGACATAACAACCCTCCTTTTCTATATATAGCTAAAATAAGTAAGACTTATCTATAAAAAATCTTACTTATTTTAGTTATCACTTAATATTAAATTGCAGCAGCAACTCTATCGTACAAGTATATTGAGAAGAGAACGTATTAACGCTGTTTCTCCTTTTTTTAGGCCGGATTTTAGTAGATTGACATTCTGAGAATGAATGTTATTGAAAGTGAAGTTTAGCTCTTTAGCAAGTAGACTGCGAAATTTCTGCACACTTTCATATGCGATGTTTTCAAGTTCATGCGCAAACTTATCTTGAGCCGCAGCTGCTATGTCTTCTATTTCTTCATTGAACTCTTCTAGCTTTCTTTCCTTACCTTTAAAATTTTTTGCAAAAGTTTTCATATTAATTGGCCTCAACTATTCTTATAATTATAATGACAATAAAAAGACTACCGAAGTAAAAAATTAGCACTACAATACTGCAAACAACAGCAGCACACCAAACCGGTTCACTTTATAGCGTAAATTCAAGTATGTCATTCAAGTAGCCCTTTTTTGTCATCCCAGTGCCCAGACACTGGGATCCATGTTGCTCACAAGCAAACTAGCATAGAAAGGTGGTACAACGTTTTCGATGAGATTGCAGAAAGGCTGAATTCCAGCATCAAGTGCTATCTCTATAGGACTCCTCACTAATCCAAAATATTAATAAATTTACTAATTATAAAAAAGGCAAAAGGATCCCCACTTAGTGAGTTTGACCCTATAATAATTTAAACTGGCGCTGTAATAATGTGCTAACGCTTAAAATAAGCGCGTTTTGGCTGAATGTAGAAAAAATAAAAAAGACATGCAGCCGCTATAATTTTATGTAATCCGCCAATAAGTACCTTAAGTTTTTTACTGAATTTTTGTTATTGAGCCTGCAGGTCAAAAACAAGTTTTGAGTCATAAATACCCTTAGTGTCATAATAAGGAAAGTTGGCAATATTTGTCAAGTAGTTTTCTTATCTTTTACAGGCATAATTTACATGCTACAATCAAATTTTCATAACTGGTGAATAAAAATGCAAAGAGACAAAATTAAAGTAGAAATAAAAAAGTTATCACATGGCGAAAGCCTGCCTCTTCCCTGTTATGCAACTATGCAGAGTGCTGGCATGGATCGATCGAGAGCTGAAGGACTATTGTGAGTTTCAACTTTATCTACAATCAAGTAATCGTCATCAAAAATTATTCCTCCTGCGTTGTCGGAGAAAACTGACA
>NZ_JBNRJY010000671.1:0-277 GCF_059414725.1 Wolbachia endosymbiont of Tuta absoluta | reverse complement strand
CATAGTAAGGCAAATGGTACAGATAGAAAGTATCGCCGCTATGAGCAAACAAGATGTAATGCTAGAGATAGGTAGTAAAAAAGTTATAGCTGCAAAATACAGTAGTGGAGTTTATTCCGACCACTATGGAGCCTGTGATCGATCAGATTTACTTTAGAAATGTAAATACATAACTCTTGTACGTAACGTAATTTATTTGACGTACGTTGGTAGTTACAGAACAAAGCTGATTCATCTATTCTTAGTAACAAGTGTATTAATTATCTTAGTCATATAA
>NZ_JBNRJY010000670.1:0-746 GCF_059414725.1 Wolbachia endosymbiont of Tuta absoluta | reverse complement strand
GCGCAGGCGGCACAACTTTGGCCGCATTTACCTGGGCCGGTGAGGGTGTGCTGCCCGACGGAGACGCGCCCGAAGCAGTTGGGTTGACGTTGGCTGACGGAGAGACTGGATGGGACCGCTTTAACTTCTCCAGATCGATCTTAGATAGGAATGGAAGGATGGAAGTGGGATTAAATTGGTAGAATGATGAAGGATTGGAAGTGCTTCTATTTGTTGATCGATCTAGAGAAGTTAAAGCGGTCCCATCCAGTCTCTCCGTCAGCCAACGTAAACCCAACTGCATCGGGCGCGTCTCCGTCGGGCAGCACACCCTCACCGGCCCAGGTAAATGTGGCCAAAGTTGTGCCGCCTGCGCAAACCAAACACACGAAAGCGCCGGCGCAGCAAATTTCGACCGACGCTTCCCACGGAAGGAGGGCGGCAGCGAAGAAATGACCTCATATCAGCTTTGAATATCTGTTTTTCTTTTGCGTTAACCACTTGTATAATTTGTGCGGTATCTTTAATTTATTTTCTTTACCCAATTTCTCGTACACCGCATATTACATTATACATTTTTCAACTTGTTTTCGTTCATGTTCACACTGTCAAAATTTGTTTTATTTTTGGTCTGGACTCTCGTCATTTTGGCCGCAACCGTAGAAGTTGCATTCAGAAAGTGTCAGGTCAGTCAGGAACAGGATACATAGTTAATTTTTTTTTAATGATAAATTTTAAATTTTATTTTCTTTTCAACTTTATTTTGT
>NZ_JBNRJY010000669.1:0-315 GCF_059414725.1 Wolbachia endosymbiont of Tuta absoluta | reverse complement strand
TTAATATAACCGCACTGAGAATAGATATATCGTCCTATTGTGGACTTGTTGGCATTGCAACTGTGTAGGATCGATCTATTTGACGTCCACTTCTTGCAGAAAACATGTTACGGACTAACATATTTGTGTCAACAGTGTTTTCAAAATGTGCGTTACATATTTATTTTCTTTATGGCCTTTGTTAAAATTAATTTATTTTTCAGATATTCTATCAGCTAATTTGAAAGATATAAATGCAATCAAGTCAAATATAGCTCGAGACGATGATCGATCATTATTCTAATATGACATATTAAATAATTGAATAATAAATTA
>NZ_JBNRJY010000668.1:0-1006 GCF_059414725.1 Wolbachia endosymbiont of Tuta absoluta | reverse complement strand
CGTCTGTCAGCATAAGGAAATTGCAAATCGTATTCCAATACAAATACGGCTACTGTGCGTTACGGTTACGGTGCAATAAAAACACAAAGCGACGGACGAAAATTGGGACAACCGCAAAAGTCACAGCTGAGTTTCTCTTCTTTCTTCTTTCTTCTTCGGCTGATAGTGACTGGATGGCGAAAACGTGAGATCGTGTGTTATGCCGTACCCAGAGAGAGGCCTACGTCAAGGAGTGGACTGCAGACTGATATGCCTTTTAGAAAGTCCGTATAAGTATATAGGTCTGAACGACATCAACTGCCCTAATTAAATAGTCTATCCACTATTGGACGTACTTTCCCATATGATATTTTTTGGCGCAGTCATCTGATCCGTACTAATATTATAAATCTGAGAGTTTGTGTGTGTGTGTATGTATGTTTGTTACCTCTTCACGCTCAAACGGCTTTACCGATTTGGATGAAATTTGAAACACAGGTAGAGGTACCTGGAATAACATATAAACTACTTTTGCAGGAAAACAACTATTACCACGGGAAAATAAGTGGCAGCGGGTGTATTTTTTGTTTCATAATGTTTTGGTATAAAAATACGCGAAAAACAAAATTACGTGAGTTTTATTCATCTTTCGTTTTAATGTAAGACTATAAATATTTTTTAGTTTTTTTTTTGCGTGTGACTGTACTTCAAGTTGCTTAAGGCGATGAAGTAATGCACGTGTCGTCGACTGTACCTACATAGAACTGCAGAAGTGCCTCCACTGTATCTTTCATTAACATATTATGGTAACATTTTTATAGACTAAGTAAGACTGGATTGCCTTGTGGTTTAGAACAGCACCACCTCATTTTTACCCGTGGGTGTAAGGGATGAATCTAGGCAATATAGCGTTCCTTGTGAATACAACACCTTGTAGTGCACTCGCCAATCCGACTGTCAAACGTGGTGAGTATGGCACTCCCATTTATTTCTTGATTTCCAACTTTTAAAATACTTTTTAAGTCCT
>NZ_JBNRJY010000667.1:0-376 GCF_059414725.1 Wolbachia endosymbiont of Tuta absoluta | reverse complement strand
GTGTTACGACCGCTGTCTAAGTAATCATAGACAGCAACCGGGACCGACGGCTTAACGTGCCCTCCGAAGCACGGAACCATTTCTTTTTCTTACATAATCGGATCGATCCAGAAAACTTCACTTTAAATGAGTGCATTAGATTGTCTTTATATAGATGTCAGTGTCAGCTACTCGGATGAAATTCATTTAGTTGTCTTTTCTCTTTTTCTTATTTTACTACTCTGATGAACGGATACAAAAAAAACTCATGCACCTTGATGTAAGTAGATCGATCCTGCACCATCGCAAGAAACTGCCTCCCAATCTCACTCATTTCTTACTATTACCCACAAATATAAATGGACATAAAAATAAAGTATTACAACATTAAAGTTTG
>NZ_JBNRJY010000666.1:0-1497 GCF_059414725.1 Wolbachia endosymbiont of Tuta absoluta | reverse complement strand
AAAAAACTCAGGTATATATTGGCAGATTACATAAAATTATAGCGGCTGCATGTCTTTTTTATTTTTTCTACATTCAGCCAAAACGCGCTTTAAATAAGCGTTAGCACATTATTACAATGCCGATTTACATTATTATAGGGTCAAAACTCACTACTGGGGGATTCTTTTGCCTTTTTTTTGCTTGGTAAATTTCTTAATATTTTGGATTAGTTAGGAGTCCTATAGAGATGTCATTTCAGTGCTTCTTATTACCTGTTATGGATCCCAGTGTCAGCTACTTGGATGACAAGAAGGGAGAGTACTCGCATGACAACTTTTTATCCAAATAGTTTTATTGATGATATTAAAGATTGCACTATAATGAAAGTTTAAGCTAGCGTTTTTAAGGTGAATAAAGAGCTAATAAGTGAAATACCTTTACTTGAAGATAAGGCAGTTTCTGAGATTGAAAATGCTGCTTCTTTGAAGGATTTAGAAAAAGTTAGGTTGTCATACTTGGGGAGAAAGGGTGTAGTAAAAGCTTATTTCGATGACTTAAAGAATATAGATGATGCAGGAGAGAAACGCGACCTAGGTGCAGTGATTAATGTTTTACGCAATAAGATAGACCAGCTTATAACAAGCAAAGAAAATGAACTGAAAGATAAAGAAGTTAAGTTAAAACTGCAAAATGAAGCAGTTGATATCACACTGCCTGTCAGACCAGAAAGAATTGGCAAGATTCATCCACTCAGTAAAGTTATAAGTGAAGTGAAGCTCATTTTTGCGCATATGGGCTTTAAAGCAGTTGATGGTCCTGATATTGAAGATGAATTTCACGTATTTGATGCATTAAATACTCCAAGTCACCACCCTGCACGAGAGGAGCAAGATACCTTCTATTTAAGGAATAAAATAAATGATAAAAGAATGGTGCTGCGCACTCATACCTCATCTGTGCAGATTAGAACCATGGAAAAGACAAAAACTTTTCCAATTAAAATAGTGGCTGCAGGCAGGGTATACAGAAATGACTTTGATGCAACTCACACTCCTATGTTTCATCAGATAGAAGGACTTTATGTTAATGAAAATGTCAATATGGGCCAATTAAAATTTACTATTCATTGCTTCCTTAGTAAATTTTTCGGAGATAAGGGTCTAAGAATACGCTTTCGTAATAGTTTTTTCCCTTTTACTGAACCTTCTGCGGAAGTGGACATAAGCTATAAAGATAGTAAATGGATTGAAGTACTTGGATGTGGTATGGTGAATCCAAATGTCTTTAAAAATGTTGGAATAGACCATACTAAATACAGTGGCTTTGCATTTGGGATTGGTATAGAAAGGCTAGCAATGCTGAAATATCAAATTAGTGATCTAAGGAGCTTTTACGACAATAGAGTTAGTTGGCTCAACCATTATGGTTTTCATTTTTCGTCTTTAAGATAAGTGACAAATAAATCTTATACATTTGTTGTACTTGCTGCTGGGCATAGTGAACGAATGAATTCAAGC
>NZ_JBNRJY010000665.1:0-3559 GCF_059414725.1 Wolbachia endosymbiont of Tuta absoluta | reverse complement strand
AAGATTTACAGAAAGCAAAAGGACTTGAACACAGCAATACTCCTACACCATCATTTCCAGTAATACCTGAAACACCCATTGTACCGCCACCTCCTCCTCCATCTTTAGGGAATAATTTCCCTTCTGGGCCTGCAATTGATGATTTGTTTGCAGAAATAAAACAAAGAAAAAACCTCATGAGCAAGGAAAAGCGTGACGAGATTGAGAAGAAGAGGTTAAAAGAACAGGAAGCAAAGAAGTCAAGCAATAAAGGAGGTGGGCAACAAGAAAAAAAAGAAGATCTTACGGCTGATTTTAATAAAGTACTTCTGAAACGAAGGGCAAACCTTCATGGAAAGCAAGGGAGCAACGTACAACAGCCAAGTAACCTGAACAGGGCATTCAATAAAATGTCAGCTATGATCCCACCACCACGGAGTCGTAGTAGTAGTGTATCGAGTAGCAGTAGTGAAGAGTATGAACAAGATTGGAGCGATAATGAAAGTACATATTCAACACCTCTAAACCCTCAACTAGACAATAAAAAAAGAAGGGATAGTTCTGACAGTGGTCATGAATCTGATGATAATGTAAAACCTAAATCCACAACTCCACCACGTTCTACACTAAAGGCAGAGAAGCCACCGATATCGCCTAAGCCTGTTAATTCAAAAACGAAATCTGAAGCTTCTTCTCCAACAAAAACAAATACTGTGGAGCTAGCAAGTAGTGAGATGCAAGAATCGTCTACTGTTTCTGTTCAGGAAATCCGAAAGAGATTTGAATAATAAGGAAATGTCAAGAAAAGCACCATACACTTTCCTTCCTTTTTAAAATAAGTTTACCTAAAGGCCTGATTGTACTAAGATTGCTTAGTACAATCAGATTTATCAAATGCGTTTATCTCAATATTACCTGCCAACTTTAAAAGAAACCCCGGCTGGTGCTGAAATTATTTCTCATCAATATTTGTTACGTGCGGGCTTAATCAAGCAGACAGCATCTGGAATTTATTCTTGGCTGCCGCTTGGTCTTTTGGTACTTAAAAATATTGAAAATATTATCAGAGATGAAATTGGTGCAATTGAAGTGTTGATGCCTTGTGTGCAGCCAGCAAGTCTTTGGCGAGAGTCAGGACGTTACGATGATTACGGCAAAGAAATGCTACGTATTAAAGATAGGCATGAAAGCGATATGCTTTTTGGTCCAACACATGAGGAGGTGGTAACTGATTTGATTAGAAATACGGTAAAAAGTTACAAAGATTTACCACTTTGTTTATATCAAATTCAGTGGAAGTTTCGTGACGAAGTAAGACCTCGTTATGGCGTTATGAGAGGCAGGGAATTTCTGATGAAGGATGCATACAGTTTTGATGTAGATTACGAAGGTGCACTGAATTCATATAATTTGATGTATAAAACTTACATAAAAATCTTCAAACGAATGGGGCTTACTCCAATTGGAGTGAGGGCAGATACAGGACCAATTGGAGGAAATTTAAGTCATGAATTTCATATATTGGCAAACACCGGTGAGAGCACTCTATATTATGACAATAAACTTTTTGAATTACTAGAAAGCGAAGATATTGAAAGCCTGAAGAGCATATATGCAGTTGCAGACGATATGCATGATCCTGAAAGTTGTCCTATAACGCAAGAACAGTTAAATGTTAGCAAGGGTATTGAAATAGGGCATATTTTTTATTTTGGTGATAAATATTCGAAACCTATGAAGGCAAGTGTTACTTCTCAAGATGGAAAAAATGTTAACATGCATATGGGTTCGTATGGTATTGGAGTTTCAAGGCTTGTTGGCGCAATAATAGAAGCTTTCCATGATGATAAAGGAATTATCTGGCCAGAGGCAGTAGCTCCTTTTAAAGTTGGTTTGATCAATTTACAAACAAAAGTAACGGAGGCTGCAGATAAAATATACAAAGCTTTGAAAAGCGATGAAGTGCTTTATGATGATACGGACGAAAGTGTAGGAGTGAAATTTGCCAGAATGGATCTGATAGGCTTGCCGTGGCAAATAATTATTGGAAAGAAAGCAGTAACTTCAAATATAGTTGAAGTAAAAAATAGGGCAACTGGAGAGGTACAGGAAATACAAGTTGAAGAAGCAATAAATCGTTTTAGCGCAAAATGATATACGGTATTGGCACTGACATAGTATATATACCCAGAATATTGAGAATATCACAAAAATACGGGGAAAAATTTCTCAATAAAGTCTATACTAAGAAGGAAATAGAGATAAGCAAAAAATATAATAGCCAAGAAGTAAGAGCAAAATATTTTGCTAAACGCTTTGCTGCAAAGGAAGCTTTTGTTAAAGCGCTAGGCACTGGATTCAGCCAAGGAATTATAATGAAAGATATAGAAATATACAGTACTATCAGGGGAAAACCACATCTTGCTATCACAAAGGATTTCATCTCGAAAGACTACAAGATACACCTTTCTCTAAGTGATGATCAAGATTATGCTACTGCGTTTGTTGTAATTTGCGTTGAGTAGATATTGTTTAGTACATATGATTTCAAAAATTTTTTTGAAATTATACTTTGACCTACACAGATCGACCTTTCTGTGAATCCTGGTTTCTGCTTTCTTCAACTTGTTTTGCAAAAGACGTCTCTTGTGTATTCATATGTTGAAGTGGTTTAGCAATTTCGCGCACAACAGCAGCAACTGCAGTTAAAAACGCCTTGAACAATCCACCTAAAACTCCACCAACTGCTTCTCTACCGTACATACGAGCTTGCTTTTCATTGTCATCAGCAGTTTCCCCTGCCCTCCTTCGTGGATCCATTCTATGAGCAATAACTGAAAACAACACCCCCCTAATTGAAGACTTCACTCGTGCTTTTGCCTTCTGAACATCCCCATCACTTGCTACTTCATGTTTTTCCCTACTATTCATTAGCTCCTTTTGTTGTTGAAAACTTAAGATCTCTTCCATCAGTTGTTTCTTTCTCTTTTCCAGAACTCTTTTCTTGGATTCTGATTTATCGCGAGTGTGCTTTGTGGTTTCAAGTTCTACATCAATATCCTCAGATGCTGCTTGGCTATATAAGGTTTCTATGAGCCTATCTATACTTCGCTTTACTTGCATAGTCCTTTCGTAACTATCTAAATTATCAACTCCTTCATCAATTTGACTTAAAATATCCTCGAAAGGTTTTAAATACTCTTTAAATTGCTCTTCGAGCTGATTTTCATTCTTCAAATTCCTTTCTCTTCTGTCATCGCTATTCTCTTCAACATTATCATCGCCTTCTTCGAAAAGATCCTCATCATTCATAATTTTTTTTAATTTATTCCCACTTATTATTATTGTATATGAAAAAATTAAATTAACACTAATGAAAAGTGTTCACAACTTCAGCACTGGCTAAAACTACAGTGAAGCTGTCAAAAGTGGCAGGATCGATCTAAGGAGCTTTTACGACAATAGAGTTAGTTGGCTCAACCATTATGGTTTTCATTTTTCGTCTTTAAGATAAGTGACAAATAAATCTTATACATTTGTTGTACTTGCTGCTGGGCATAGTGAACGAATGAATTCAAGC
>NZ_JBNRJY010000664.1:0-377 GCF_059414725.1 Wolbachia endosymbiont of Tuta absoluta | reverse complement strand
GTTAGTTTTTCCTCCATTATTTTAATTTATTGTGTAGATCGATCTACGGTAGATGTGCTCAGCCCACTATCACTTCAGTTTGCTCCACTTCCAGACTATGTCCGTTACTTTGGTCTTTTTGCGGATAGTCTCATTCCGGATTTTATTTATTATAACATTTATACCTTTCCATAGCTCTCTGAGTGATATGTAACCGGTGTAACATGTATAGTTTTACTGTCAGGTTCCACATCTCTGCTCCATAAGTCATGAGGTCATAACTGAGTAAAATGAAGTTTTTTAGCTTGAAAGTCAAAATCGATTAAATATTTCATTCTTTAAACTTTTCCCTTAATACAGTTTGTACGTGTAGAAACTTTTCTTGTCAAATTTTACAG
>NZ_JBNRJY010000663.1:0-711 GCF_059414725.1 Wolbachia endosymbiont of Tuta absoluta | reverse complement strand
GTATTTAAGGCGTGTCCGCTGACCACAGACTACAGAGAATCGAGTATCAATTTGACAAATCTGAACTATGTTTTTGTAGACGGAGCTACGCAAGCAAACAACGCGACGCACAGTGGTTTTATATTGAATATACAAGAAGCGAAATAAATGTGCTAAGATCGATCTGTCAAATTGATACTCGATTCTCTGTAGTCTGTGGTCAGCGGACACGCCTTAAATACCTCATGCTTTCCTGGACACGTATTCCTGTGTATTTATTGTTCGTAATTACCTAATGTACTAATGTAATCAGCTATTTGTGATCGTGTTAACAAGTTAGCTAGGGAGAGAATTTCAAAACGCAAACAAATACGGCAAGGGCGTGGTTTGAAATGTAAAGTAAACCTAGAAGTTTCGAAAGACATCAGATACTTCAGATAAATCTTTCGCCAGTAGTCAAATCAAATTAGTATTGAATAAATATGATATTACCGCAGGATTTATTAATCAAGCTTCTTGTTAGCATGTAGCCTAAGCCTTGGCTAACGATTGCTTTTCTTTTTGAGAATATAGCAGCTAAAAATGAGTGACCGATTGAATTTAATATCGCAGATTTTAAACGGTTTCTAAATAGGTAATTCAAGATCGATCATTTGTTATAACCTGGAGCCTACATGCATTCCAAAAGGATAATATGATTTAGAATATTATATAGCATGTGCGTAAGCTCAG
>NZ_JBNRJY010000662.1:0-1178 GCF_059414725.1 Wolbachia endosymbiont of Tuta absoluta | reverse complement strand
CCTTTTGTTCCTCAACTGCAACAACTGTGCTATCCAAATGGTAGTAAAAAAGTAGTCTTCGTCACTTGGGCTCGGGAGGGATTTCAGTGAGTGCTGTGTTTTGGAATGGTCTACCTCTAGAGGTAGAATCTACAATGTGTCCAGACCAGACTACGAGTAATAGGTTTCCCTGCCATGATCTTTTATTATATGAATAATAACTCCAGCACATATAAATAATAAAGCCTTAAATATAGAATGTCTTAATAAATGAAAAAAAGCAAGGAACTCACTAGTTCACAAGAATTCAATCTAATGATACTTGTTTACCTTCCGAATTGTTAGGTTCAGTAATATAAACATTAGGTAAGTATAAATACCATAGAAATCTCACCAACTAGGCGAATGGCCTAGACGCCTTCATGTCGATGATAAATACTCGTGTAAAATGACAGCAAATATGGGGACCTACATTTCTAGGTTAAGTTACAATTTGATGAATAACTTTGAACTCCGGGTTTTTAACATAAAAATAATAACAAGAGGTAAATAAGAAGTTAATTATAAACCGAATGAAACTACTTCAGCCTTGACGCACATCTGGCCTGGAGTCCCTTACTCGGTGGGCATGTTTAGTCTGGGTGTGTCTATGAATAACATGTATTTATAAAACAAGAGTATAAGTATTAATATCAGCTATCTAGTTCTCATAGTACAAGCTTTGCTTCGTTTGGGACTAGATGGCGCTGTGGGAATTGTTCAGGATTTAAATATAATTATTATAATGAAAACAACTTGGACTTGTCATACGAATTGACTTGATGGCTGGTACATTTAGTATGGATGGTTCAAATATTTTTTCATCGATCGATGTGTTTTCTATGGAATAATATTCTTTATAGCCCGCCCATGCCGAGTTTTCAGTATAGTTTTTACTATATAACTTCTTAAGCACTCGCGATCACTTTCACTCATTTTAAGTATTATAGACCGGGTCTATCGCGATAATATTTAGTAGTTTTTACTAGTTATGGTGAAGTTCTGGTTAATCACCGCATTTCTTTAATTTCTTTCTCGTGGGTGGCGTAAAAAGCGACTAAAAGACGAGTTTCATGTGTATTACAATTTTAGAAGACGGGTTAACAACCTGTCACTACAATCATAACATAATGATGTGCCTTCCTCTACGTCTATTATAT
>NZ_JBNRJY010000661.1:0-954 GCF_059414725.1 Wolbachia endosymbiont of Tuta absoluta | reverse complement strand
TTTTTCTCGCCATAATTGTTAGTGACATAATAAACTCTATGCAAGTTTATTACGCAAAACACTGAAAGTCAACCCAATAATGCAGATCGATCATTGTTGGCAAACAGTGGACGCGGGAGGCACAGGACCGGCGCAGATGGCGAGAAAAAGAAGAGGCCTATACTCAGCAGTGGGTAGATGTGGGCTGATATGATGATGATGATGATGAATCGAGAAGCAACAAAACTTGGTTGGGATAATTTTTCTTTTTCGTTTTCGTTTTTCGAAACAATGGTGCTAGGAAAATTTGTTCAGTGTTACGTCTAGATTAGGCGTTAAATTTTATTAGTATTTTTCCTAACACACTGCAAAGGCTTTTGCAGTTGCGAAACTCGACGCGTTTCTGAATAACTATTTACTGTTAGTTGAAATGTAAAGGTTGTCACTCTCGATGAAGAGTCTTTTTAAATCCTTTTTTAAATAAACTTATAACACAAAAACAAATTTATTTTACTGAAATATAATCCCAGGCTACTACTTATTGTGTGAAATTTATTAAGTCGTTTTCTTGGCGCGGCGACCCCGACTGTCACCCGGCGAGAATCCGTGTCGAGTTGCCCTGTTACGACGTCGTGCGTCTGTGTGAGTGAGTTTTACTTGCGTTAGCTTGAAGTTTCACTACTGCTTGATCATTTTTATTGGTATAATAAACGATCAATGTAAAATTCCACTTCACCTTAACCAAACGAAATTATTGTGCGAAAGCTCTTTCTTTTAATTTGATTAACTTACTTGTTTTCTCTTCTCTCTAAAGTACTCTTTCTTTTTCAGTATTATGTCATCTGTAAATTCTATTGGCGGAGATTTGTTAATAGCATTGTAATATTTTGTGTCATTTTGATTGAGGTTTTGTAGATATTTCTTTGAGAGACTGTCATTGGTCTCGACTATGACAAGATAATTTTTGACCAAAAA
>NZ_JBNRJY010000660.1:0-612 GCF_059414725.1 Wolbachia endosymbiont of Tuta absoluta | reverse complement strand
TGCATTCAGACATGAAACTAAACAACTTCATATAAAAAAAACAACCTTAGTAAAAGCAGTCAGTTGATTGTGATTTTGTACTTGACACTGTTTTATTTTGTCTTTTCTTGATATATAGTATCGTTTGTTTATGTAAATACGCTAGAGTTTTCAGGTCCGATTCAGAGCTTGTTAAGAGATACTTTTCACTTGGGCAAAGGTGACTAGTGGTTTCCCGAGATCGATCATGCCTGCAATGTTTTCGGTACACCGTCCCTTACACCCTGTATTTTGCTCTTCTTATTCCATGTCAATGACTCAAATAAGTAATATAACAGGTCCCAACATACATACCAGAAAAATAATATGAATAGTAAGTACTTAGGTAAACCGATATACAGGATTAACGGATAACGCAGCGATTGTCATGGGCACTTTTGCGGCTGGTGTGACCCGGGGTGGTATATTTGATTGAACTTTTTATTTATTTATTTTTACTATCTGTATTGTAATTGTGACATTGTTTTATAAATATATATAATTTAAATAAAAAAAAATAAAAAAATATACAGGTTGTAAAAATATTAGCTGCAAAATTTTTAATAGCTCAACCAGCCCATGAAACTGAACAAT
>NZ_JBNRJY010000659.1:0-305 GCF_059414725.1 Wolbachia endosymbiont of Tuta absoluta | reverse complement strand
TTTTTGTGTAAAGAACAAAATACATTAGAAAAACAGTTCGTTTATAAGCTAGTTGATTTTATCAATGATATTATTGCACTATTTACGGAAGGATATGTATGGATGGCAATAACATTTATTATAGTTACCGAGGGAAGAGGTAATTATTTGCCTCTCACAATGATCGATCCCGCTTTTTTGTTACAAGACAACTTTTGTGTATCTACCTAGTTAGGCATTAAGAACGGAAAAACGGAATTCTGACACAGAGAAATGTTACAGAAAATCTGTTTCCTATTGGGCAGGTCCTTGTTATGCTCTTGACT
>NZ_JBNRJY010000658.1:0-332 GCF_059414725.1 Wolbachia endosymbiont of Tuta absoluta | reverse complement strand
AAACGGAGCATTCGGTACCACAAAACATGAATCAGGCAAAAACTTGCTCATAACTTTAGCAAGATGCACGAAATTATCGCCACTTGAGCCCCAACCATGAAAAAAAATAATCAAATTTAAAAATACAAATTATTTAAAATACTTATTAAAAAATACTTATAAATGGGGTAAAATAAACATACTTTGTCAACTCGAAGAATTTTTTCTATGACAATGTCTTGTCTCTTTTTAACGTCGGTGAAAAAATAAACAGCAGATATTGAGATATGTATTATGTTAATAGGGAGTTTTCTTTTTATTTATTTTTGAGCTCTGCTTTAGTCTTTCTAGCG
>NZ_JBNRJY010000657.1:0-439 GCF_059414725.1 Wolbachia endosymbiont of Tuta absoluta | reverse complement strand
CTCAAAGTATTAAAGTAAGTCCGCAAAAGTTGCTGAATGTTATTGAGTATGAAAAGCAGATAGAGTATCTGGCAATCAACTCTAAATCCATGCAGCAAATATTCAAAGAGTTAAGAGTAAAAATGGTAAATATTAATATTGAAAAAAAGAATTCCGATGCAAAAAAATAAACGTTATTCAATCATTCTGTCTTTATTGTTTCTTTCTGTGTTCAATAAAGGTATTGCTCAGGAACAGGATGTGTTTTCTCAAAGAATCCATCAGGTTTCGGTTCAGATCGATCGTTACACCATTCGTGCAGGTCGGAACTTACCCGACAAGGAATTTCGCTACCTTAGGACCGTTATAGTTACGGCCGCCGTTTACTGGGGCTTCAGTTAATGCCTTCGAGTTACCTCTAAGCACCTTCCTTAACCTTCCAGCACCGGGCAGGTGTCAG
>NZ_JBNRJY010000656.1:0-365 GCF_059414725.1 Wolbachia endosymbiont of Tuta absoluta | reverse complement strand
TTGCAAGCCATTATTTAAGAAGCTAAATATTTTACCTCTCCCCTGCATGTACATAAGGGACATTTGCTTTTTTGTAAAATTCCATCCAGAACATTTTTCAAAGCTCTCTGAAGTATCTGTTAGACAGTTGAGATCCAATTATATACATCAGTTAGGGTAATTCCCGGATATGTGCCTCAGCGGGATATGCGCCTCAGTTTAGTTATGTGAAAAGTAAAACATACGTACAAAAAATTAGATGCAGAAGTTAACAAAATGATGAATGAAGCACTTGATAAGGCTAATAGTATTATTAAGCATAATATACAGCAACTCGATCGATCTCAACTGTCTAACAGATACTTCAGAGAGCTTTGAAAAATGTT
>NZ_JBNRJY010000655.1:0-649 GCF_059414725.1 Wolbachia endosymbiont of Tuta absoluta | reverse complement strand
TATACGGCACCCCTCGGATAGACATGGGGTGATGCTGTTCAAAGCCGGCATTACTCGGCAATGCATATGTATTTATCCAATCAATTTCAATTTCATTTATTTTGCATTCATGTCAATCAATAAGACACAGACAGCCAATTTACCTTATGAAAGGGGCTAGACGAACGCAGCTATGCCATAGGCTACACAATGTAGTTCATTACTCAGTGGCAACTAGCAGATCGATCCGGACAATTTTATTCCTGCTAACCCATTAGTTACTCCTATTCATATTCAACCAGAATGATATTTTTTATTCGCTTATGCTATTCTCCGATCGATCCCTGGTGTCATGGATTTTCAACTGCCCACTACTAGAAGTAGGCCTCTGACATGGTTGTGTAACGGCTGCGGTCTTAGTAATCATATACAGCGACCGGGACCGAAAGAACAGTTTATTTCTTTTCGAACAATCAGGTGGTTCAATGTCTGCAATGTCCTAACCAGACTGGCAACAAATTAACAAAGTGATATCGACTTTGTGAGTGCCCCACCGAGAATCAAACCCGGAACCTTTGCATCGCAGTCAGTCACCGCTATAATGGTACTCGGATTTACCGAGAGGTATTGCCGTGTATTGGGCTTACAATAGCATCACCCTAATTCTACT
>NZ_JBNRJY010000654.1:0-366 GCF_059414725.1 Wolbachia endosymbiont of Tuta absoluta | reverse complement strand
ATTTTAGTCTGGTTTCTATGGCCTAAGTCATAGTTCTGTGCCTATGTCCAACAGTGAGCGTCTCATGTTTATTACGTTGATGCACAAAACAATGACATACAAAAGAGTGTGATGTATTTTCATGCGGGGATTAGGTCTAGGTATCTAAGAGAAATGTGAGATCGATCCGAAACGTTTTTTCCTGGAGCGAGTAGGGCTACATACAACAGGAAACAGTTATTTTAATTTAACAAAATCAAAAAAATAAACTTTTAAATCAATCGACCTTGAATAAGAAACTCTAGGAACAAAACCACTAGAAGCACACATATAAGAAGAATCAACCATTAAAATACCTTCACTAATTAAAAGAGCTATATCAACATA
>NZ_JBNRJY010000653.1:0-349 GCF_059414725.1 Wolbachia endosymbiont of Tuta absoluta | reverse complement strand
ACCCTAGACCGCGGCTCTTTCAATACGTATAACCACGTCTAACTTATTATGAACCGTAGTCCAATGACTTAAGGCCCATATTCCCTCAAAACAAATTTGGCAGGTATGTAAATGAATACGTGGTCGACTGGAATGCGAGCTCAATTAAATCATATTGTCTATCAAATTGAGTACATATTTCTTTGAAAACCATTGCGAAGTAAAGCTTCTGTAACGCTAGTTACTAGTTATTATTCTGTGACAATACTAGTTGTACAGCCAACTGTAGAAAACATTGGTTAAAAGGAAGGTTTGCGCCACTGATTGAAAGTACACCATGTTCAAAATATTGTAGTATTGTTGATTTATA
>NZ_JBNRJY010000652.1:0-281 GCF_059414725.1 Wolbachia endosymbiont of Tuta absoluta | reverse complement strand
TATTAACTGCACTAACTTACTAATACTTAAGTATGGGGGTACAGAAACGTATACGTGTACATGACTTGACGCAACTCTACCTCTGATAATTTCTACTTGATTATTTGCACATACTTCTTGTACAACTTCTTTAGCTTTCTGTCCAATATCTCCAACTAGTACTGGATATCGATATTTTGTTATCCACACTATGTGATATATATACAGAGTGACTGCTTTTTCTATAATATTCCACATTCTTTCAGATTTTTCACCTTAAAATTATATTCTTAAAAGGATGG
>NZ_JBNRJY010000651.1:0-440 GCF_059414725.1 Wolbachia endosymbiont of Tuta absoluta | reverse complement strand
CTTTTCTGATCATCTTCTTGTTGCTGTGTTTCTTCTGCTTTCTTAGAGTGCTTAAAATCATTTTTTATTAATTCAATCAAAAGCTTTAATGTGTTAAAACTTTTATGTCCCAATAAAGGATCGATCACTGTTAAGGCAAAGAAAATAAAACTTAATGAAAAAGGAACTGCAGAAAATGAATCGACAAAAAGAAAGAAGCAGAAATTTAAGAATATTATAGAACAGAGACCTATAAATGAAAATGAACAGAAAAGTAATTCCAATAATGAAAAACCTATGCAAATTATTAGTGTGCGTAAGGTTGTATCAGAAGTAAAGCAAATAAATAATGATGCAAAAAAGAAAGAGAAATTCAAGAAAGTATTAGAACAAAGGACACCTATAAATATGACAGGAAACAATCTACGAGAGAGGATGTTAGACAGGCTAAAAGGTTAGTA
>NZ_JBNRJY010000650.1:0-1352 GCF_059414725.1 Wolbachia endosymbiont of Tuta absoluta | reverse complement strand
GACACTCGACTACAAGTGTGTTTGGATTGGTTTGGATTTCCTTGTAACGGCGGCGTGTCAAATTGTGCGAGAGTTTCTGACGTTTGCTTGAAGTGAGCTCTCTGTATTCGGCGCGCAGCCGCCAATACTTACTTTGTGTTACCACGCTGTATTGCAATGGACAACCTTTGAACCAGGAACGAGCCAGAGCGAGGGTCCATGCCTTTTTCCCTCATCCGCCGTCTTATCTGTCTCACAAGACTTTGGCCTAACTTATTCCGAATTGAGGCTAATATTTACTTAAAAATACTGGCTGGTAAATTTAGATTTGCGGCATACCCTGTGGGTAAAATAATTTCACAGCATAATGTCCTATGGAATATTGTTATGGGGTCAACCCGCTAACATAAAAACTATTAACAACAGATTATCTTAAAGATAAGGCGGTTCTCCCACATGTTCTCACACTGCGTTTTGTTAACGCTCCGTAACGCATGCGCCTGTCGTCGAGTCAAGTCGCTTGACAGACGCATCTGTAAACGTACCGTATCCGTCTTTGTATGGGAATTAGATCCTCAATTTCCTTTCGTCTGACAGACGCATGCGTTACGGTGCGTAAAAATACTCAGCGGTAGACAATAAGTGGGACAGCTACCTGAAGAGATCTGGCAGTAGCAACAACAAAAAACCTGATCCAGCAAAATACCGAAAAATCACGCGTAGCGTGTGAAGGTGTAAAGGCAGCCCTCCGAATACTGATAGCATTCAGATCGGAACAAGTTACCCATAGACTATATTACAGGAAACGTCAAATTTGTTTTTTCTTCCCATACATAGGGCAGTCAGCTGATCATGTTTTTTTATGGCCAACCCATTTTTTTTGTTGTTTCCTGACATAATCATCATAGGGAAATGTAGTTCAGTTTTGTAGTCTGCATGCACCCTATCAGTATTTCTTTCAATTCAATTCACCCCCTATATATGCAGTGAGTGGCACAAATCACTAGGGTGAAATTTTACTAGTGACCGAAAGCGAAATCCCGAGTTAGGCTAGTGATAAGAAACAACTTTCCCCAAGGAACATAAGTTGAAATATGACAAGAATATTAAGTTTCCCTAGTAACTCAAATTAGCTTATCGGCAATTTCTTTTTGTATGGGAAGTCCATTTATTTCATCCTTCGACCTATGTGTCTTGGGGTAAGTTGTCCATTATCACCAGCTCGTCTTGAGTTTTTGCTATTGGTCTATAGTAAAATTTTACTCTATTTATTTTAAAAGGTAGTGGAATTGAGTACATTATTTGCTAAAGGTTAAAAGCAGTGGTGGGGGTGCTTATGATCCAGTAGCACACTTTCATTTAAGCAATGGTGC
>NZ_JBNRJY010000649.1:0-442 GCF_059414725.1 Wolbachia endosymbiont of Tuta absoluta | reverse complement strand
AACCAACGGTGTGTGCGTGAATAAATATCTGAATTTGTGATATTTCTGAGTAAGGATCCGAAACCACAAAATATTAGTACTACAACTAGTTTATTGTGAAAAACCATTTCAAAAACCTAAAACCGCGCTAAAAATACTACTTATCAAAACCTGACTCGTGATTCTATAAAATATTACAGTAATGTCTGACATGCTGTCAGTGCCGTGGGAAATGAATTAATGGCTGGTTTAATTAAAATTCACGTTCGTTCCGTTCCGATATCGGATATTTCCACGGTAATTCGCCAGTTTCTGGCGGTTATTTAATTTAGTTCGTATTATTAGCGCTTAAGGAGGGAAAATTTATGATTTTTGGTTCCCGTTCATTTGTTGATTTTTGGTTCCCGTTGTTTGGTTCATTAGTTTCCGTAGTGATCGATCGACGGACGACAGTAAGTGAACC
>NZ_JBNRJY010000648.1:0-374 GCF_059414725.1 Wolbachia endosymbiont of Tuta absoluta | reverse complement strand
AATGATATTTTATTCCCCGGAGAACGCTCTATTTTGTTTTCCAACTCTAGTTCTAAAAGAGCCATTAGAGCTATGTTGGCAGAAAGTCCGCTTGCTAATATAAGTTCATCTATATCAACAGGTACAGAGTTAATATGATCGATCCCTTAAATGGGAACTGAACGTGCTGCTTAGCGAGTAATGTTTTTGCTCACAATCAAATAGATATCAGTAGATATCGGATCAGTGCTCGCGCTACCCACACTCGTGTTTTTGTCTCGACTTGATGAACATACGCGTATTGTAACGTGATCAAGATAACTGCCACTTAATGGCTTTCTGAATGAATCAACTGTCAAGATCTTATTTTCTTGAACATATTACCATTAGTTATA
>NZ_JBNRJY010000647.1:0-315 GCF_059414725.1 Wolbachia endosymbiont of Tuta absoluta | reverse complement strand
TATTGAGTTAAAATTGTTTCGATAATATTCAAATACGGGGAGGTTCCGAACGACTGTCTTTCCCGAAAACGCTGAGCTCCACCGGCTAAACTGAACAACTTTCCCCAAGAAGCATAGGTCAAAACTTTAAAAAAATTACATCCCATAGAGTATTATTCGGTCAGCTTAATTTTTGTATGGGAGGTAATTTTTTTAAATGTTGTCTATCACTTTTGATCGATCGTCCCCTGCCCGTGAACTTTGCAAGTGTATCTTATCTTACGCGGGCAGGGGACGAGCCGCGGTAGCGCAGATGGAAGAGGCTTTGCCAATAGT
>NZ_JBNRJY010000646.1:0-1537 GCF_059414725.1 Wolbachia endosymbiont of Tuta absoluta | reverse complement strand
AAGACACAAACTTCTCTCCAGCAGGCATAAAACGTGTTTCAAACAACAAAATTCGCGTCGAGTTTGATAGCATTGAGCACAGGGATATAACGCTTCAGAAAATCAATAACCCTGATAACGAAATTACCGCTGAGATCGATCCTTTTTTGAAAATTTGGTGGTTGAGTAATTATGTCATGGTAAATTTGTATGTGGATAACTTTTTCCTTTCTGTTCGTATAATATTTTTGTATTTAGTCAATTTTTCCAGGATCGATCGGCAGACTGCATTTACTAAGGGAAGTGTTTTATCTTTAGCTTTTCTGCTAAATCAAATGCAGACTTAGCAGTGTTAAAACCTTCAATTACCGACTTACCTTCTGATAAAATCTGCTGAGCACTAGAACCATTACTATTAGCTACTTTAGATCCAAAAGATAGATTTCTTGAATTTAATGATGTGCATGTCACAACCAAATCGCCTAAGCATGCTGGTCCAAGTAGTGTATTTATATCTACATTGCCGTCACCAACTTTTGCTGAGTATAAAGCCTTAATTTCACTCATACTTTTCGTAATTAATGCTGCATGAGCATTAAACCCAAACCTACCTAGAACAACCCCACATGCTATAGCAAAAACATTCTTTAACGCTGCACAAACCTGTATTCCTATAACATCGCTACTAAGGTACAATTTAATATTTTCTTGCTGTAGCTCTGATACTAATTTTAAACCTAATACTTCATTTTGACATGCAAGAACCATCGAATATGGTAATTTTCTTGCAACTTCTATAGCAAAGCTAGGACCAGAAAAAACAGCAAGAGGATTATTAGGTAAAACTTCATTGACTACTTCACTAGGTAATTTTAATGTAGATTTTTCTATTCCCTTACAAGCCAAAATTATTGCTACATTTTTTTTTAGGTTACAATCATTCAATTGATGACATATCTCCCTTAGAGACTGAGTGGGAACAGCTAGAATTATTACTGAAGCATTCACTGCATCTTCAATAGCTAATTTTACTGATACATTATCAGAAATTGGACAATCAGGTAGCTTGTCACTTTCTCTTTTCTCTTTAATTGATTCAAATATGGCCTTATTGCGAGTCCACAAAATTACATTTTTCTTACCACTTAATGAAATCGCAATTGCTGTACCCCATGCGCCAGCACCTAAAACTGATATTACCACTCAATATTCCTGAAAGTATTACTTATAATTTAAAACTGTAGAATAAGTAAATTAAAAATATAACATAAAAGTATAAAATAGTTTAAATATCTATTAACCTAAGTATTCTTTTAATAAAAATAGCTTCTATTCAATATTTACTAAAAATAGTATTATTATAGTATATCTATTGTATTTTAGATCTATTTGTATAATTTTGGAACGACACATTAACTATTAATTAATAAGTGTAATTTCTATTATTCATTAATAAAAATTTGATTTGTTACTTTCCTTGGTTATATATATTACTAAAATTATAAATTATTTATGGGGTGTAAAATATGCGTATATTATTAATTGAAGATGATCGATC
>NZ_JBNRJY010000645.1:0-633 GCF_059414725.1 Wolbachia endosymbiont of Tuta absoluta | reverse complement strand
CTCCTTAACTTATACAAGTTATATCCGGTGTTGTTGTTATTATAATGCAGGCTTATTTTAGTTCTTGATTTCTGGCTGGCTGCTGATGTAGTGTACTGTACCGCTACTTGCTTCTTTTAGCTAATTTACGTTACTTATGTGTTTGAATTGGACAAAATGGTGGTTTAGTTCCGTCATCACGCAAACATATCTAATGATTTTGGTGCACGCTCCGGCATTAAAACGTAATAAGCGAACACACTTGTTGGGGCCTTTCCGCACTACACCAGGCAATTGTCAGTACATGCAATTGACAGGTGTGGGGATGGGATAGGATATATGTCAGATAATAGGATAGATGCTTCTCTACTTCCCCTGTCTTTCCCCGGTACCTGTACAAATTTTCGACTAAGCAGATTTTACAGATTTTGAAAAGGACAGTAAGGATATGCACATCGCGACGAATTCGGATTGGGAGCCATTTTAACTGAGCACGAAACTCTGAGATATGATCGATCCCCATATGTGCTATTGAAGAATAAGCTATTAACTTCTTTATATCATCTTGAGCAAACGCAACTAGAGAAGCATATATCACCGCAATAATGCTCAGCACAACAACGAAATTTGAAAAATACAAACTTGCCTGAGGAA
>NZ_JBNRJY010000644.1:0-3871 GCF_059414725.1 Wolbachia endosymbiont of Tuta absoluta | reverse complement strand
AATAAATCAAGAAGCTTATTTGAATTTACACCAAATTTTTCTATCACTTGTTTTTCATCTACGTATATATTTTTGATAGGATCGATCTAATTCCACAATTTACAATACTGAGAGAAGCGGTAGAAGCTTTTAACTTCAGCTATGAAGAGATTGAAGGCTATGAAGCAGATGACATAATTGCAACACTAGCTGCAAAATATGCCAACCACGAAGACTTTAAAGTAGTAGTAGTCTCATCAGATAAAGACTTATTTCAACTTTTGAATTACAACATTCTAATATTTGATCCTATCAAAAATATATACGTAGATGAAAAACAAGTGATAGAAAAATTTGGTGTAAATTCAAATAAGCTTCTTGATTTATTTTCTCTAACTGGAGATGCATCTGATAACATTCCAGGTGTTCCAGGAATAGGCCCAAAAACTGCAGCTAAATTGCTGGATAAATTTGATTCGTTGGATAACATTATAGAAAACATCAATAACATTGAGCAAACAAGAGTTCGTAATATTCTTACTGAGCATAAGGAAAAAGCACTAATTTCAAGAGAACTTTTGTCACTATGCAAAAAAGTAGATCTTCAACATGATATTGTAAAATATGAAGTCCATCCTCCAAATATGGAAAAATTGTTATCCTTTTTGAAGAAATATGAATTTAATTCATTGATAGGAAAAGTAGAAAAGCTCTTTTCTTATAGTGGATCTAGCACAAAAGAGAAAATAGAATATAGTAGTGAAGAATTAGAAAAATTTTTGGAGCATTGCAGATATGAAGGTAAAATTGCAATTCATTGCCACTTTGAAAACAATAGATTGAACAAAATCTCCTTATATTGTAGTGAGGATAATATTTTCTACATAGATCAAAGCTGCCTACAAGATGCACTTACTATAATAAATTCAACTTTATTTTCAAATGGGGTGCTTAAAATAGTACATGATATTAGAAAGATCAGAGAAATATTTCCTACAATAGAGAGAGTGCTAGACTCAATTGATGACCTGATGATCATTTCATACAGCCTTGACACAGGTAAGCATGATCACAGCATTCCAAACATAATTGCACACAATTTAAGTAAAAATGTAGAAACTTTCTCGGCAAAAATTTTAATAGCGATCCATGAGAAACTGACACAAAGATTATTTCAGGAAAAACTTTTTACGATTTACGAGCGCTTTGATAGACCTCTCATGAAAGTAATATTTGATATGGAGCAAAATGGAATACTGCTCAATATTCAAAAACTACAGGAATTGTCTGATAAGTTTGAGCAGCTAATTGCTGTACTTGAAAACGATATACATAATTTAGCAGGAGAAAAATTCAACATTGCATCGCCAAAACAATTAAGTGATGTTTTGTTTAATAAAATGGAGCTAAGTAAAAAGAAAAAGTCAAAATCTGGGTCGTATAGCACTAATTATGAAGTTCTAGAGGCTCTTGAAGAAGAAGGGGTAGAAATTGCAAGTAAAATTTTAAATTGGCGACATTTAAGTAAATTAAAGGGTACCTACACTGATGCGCTAATAAAGCAAGTTGATCCTATTGATGGTAGAATACACACAAGTTTCTCAACAACTGTGACTGCAACTGGAAGGCTGAGCTCGAGCAACCCTAACTTGCAGAATATTCCTATCAGGAGCGAAGAAGGAAATTTCATCAGACAAGCATTTATTGCACCAAAAGGTTGCAAGATAATTTCTGCCGACTATTCACAAATAGAATTAAAACTCCTGGCACACGTTGCAAATGTTACCGCATTTAAAGAAGCTTTTGCAAACAGGCAAGATATTCATGATATCACTGCAAGACAAGTTTTTGGAGTGCAAGAAATAGATGAGCAATTAAGACGCAAAGCAAAAACCATTAATTTTGGCATTATATATGGCATTAGTCCATTTGGCCTTGCAAAGCGACTTGGCATTACCTTTCAAGAGGCTGCTGAATACATTAATTACTATTTTTCTTGTTACCCAGAAATAAAGGTCTATATGGAAAAAGCAGTATCTATCGCGAGAAATCATGGTTATGTAGAGACTTTGTTTGGTAGAAGATGTTTTGTAAGAGACATCAACAATAAAATTCCTTATCTAAGACAATTTGCAGAAAGGGCAGCAATAAATGCACCACTGCAGGGAACTGCCGCTGATATAATAAAACGCGCGATGATTCGGCTTTTTGATCAGTTAAAGTCAGGTAAAATAATCCTCCAGGTTCATGATGAATTACTTGTAGAAGTGGAAGAGAGCAGAGTGCAAGAAACAGCAAAACTTATGAAAGATATAATGGAAAATGCAGTAGAAATTTCTATACCACTTGAAGTAGAAATAAAAATTAGCGACAACTGGGGCTTTTCTTAATTATACCGTAGACCCTAAGAACCTGTCTTGAAAGGACTTAAGTAGTATCTGTTCAGATGCATGGCTAATGTGTAAATATTGAAGCAAAAGTAATGTCATCCCAGTGCTTGACACTGGTGCTCACAAGCAACCTAATCATAGATATTAAAAGCAACGCTTTCAATGAGACTACAAAAGGCTGGATTCCAGTGTCTGGGCACTGCCTTATTGTTGTAAATTCACTTTTACCTTATTTTGCCACACCCCTGAACGGATGCCTTGAGTGGTTAATTTCGCAAGTATAATAGTAGTCATATTAAAGAGTTCTTGAAGTAAGGAGAGCACGTTAAGCAAACAACGTTTACCTAAAATTCTGTGACATTAGCAGCTTTCTTGCACCGTTTTCAGTAAACAGTGATTTTTCTATATATTAGAAAAATTTTTATTTTAATTAGCGTTAAACAATAGGCGCCTATTGGTTTTTAGCTAAAGTAAGGGTCAAATATCTGGAATTCTGGACATAAAATCCCCCTGTGTAAAAAAAAGATTAGAAAAAAGTGCAGCGCACATACAACAGAGATTAAGCATATTTACATGCACTAAAGAAGATACGCTACGCTTTTTGATTAAAAATTTGACTGAAAAGTCTGCAGACAAAGATAGATTTTGAGCTCTTAAAATATCTCTAACTGTAATTATAATCAGATTTAAAATATATGGAAGCAATTTTTTACATTCCCTTATCATTTGTTACTTTTCTATTTCTTGCTTTATTCTTTTCTTTTTTCCCTTTCAAGACAGGTTCTAAGAAATTTGAATTAATGCGAAAAATATGCTATAATTATAGCATAGGTTAGTACAAATAGATCGTTATGACAGTTCCAAAAGCAAAAAATAAGCCTTTAGAGTCATCTACTCAGGTGACCGGGCAAAATGAGATGCTCTTCAAGAAGGAACATAAGGAAATTTACGATTACTTTGTAAAAGTATTAGAAGTTAAAGCCAAATTAAAGGAGAGCAAAGGAATAACTGATTATTTTATATTAGCTTATAAGAAGATACTACTAACTAATGTCAATCCGGAAAAAATAAGACCACTCAGTGAAGAGAATTTTTGTCAGTTTTTACTTTCTATATTTAAAGAAGTTAGAGAGAAAAAATTGGCTGGAGAGGAAGATAGTAAAGTAAAGCAAGTAGTAGAGGAATGCTTAGATGATGTACGTGGTACAGAAGCTAAAGATTTACTAATAAAACTTGTTGGGTTCCCATTGGGAATAAAAATAGACCCGAAAAATATTTCTGGCTCCTTTATGGATGGAGTGAAAGAAAAAATACCATTTTTAGGTGGAGATAAAAAAGAAGAGGATGAACCACTACTTAGTGATCAAGAGATGGTAACAAAGTGCTTACGTAAGGTTTTTCTTCCTATTCTTTTTTCCATTGCTTCAATATTAATTTTTGGTCCTACTACACTTGCGATAGTTGCTGCTGTTATTGGTACAATATTTGCTGTAAAGGGAGGA
>NZ_JBNRJY010000643.1:0-613 GCF_059414725.1 Wolbachia endosymbiont of Tuta absoluta | reverse complement strand
ACCGCAAAAATTAAATTCAGTTATTGCAGAAATGAGAAAAGGTGGCAGTGCAGACTCTCCAAATAGCGAGGAAAAATTAAATGCGGCAAAGAGGTATACAAAAGATATTACAGAGCTTGCTATGCAAGGTAAGCTTGATCGATCCAGGTCGCGGCATTAAGGGGCTAAGTAGCTTTCGGAACAAAAAGGTGCAGTTAATCGCATTTATTATTATGTGGGTAGGAAAATCTTGTAAGCTGTACAGTCCAAACAGTGCAAAAATAACCTCCACTATGAAATGAAATAATAAAGGAATCTACATATACTGGTTATTCTTAGTAAATATATAAAAAACAATATAAGTTGATCCATTAAATGGGTAGAATGACGTACTGCTGATAGTACGCACTAGCTGACAGTAGAACAACCTACCTTTAAGATATTTTGTAATGTTATTTAAATTCTATATATTTTTTTTTTTATTAGTGATGGATTTGCTCTTCACTCTAGTCTAGGTCATAGGACAGAGACAGAGTCTAAGATGGAGCGAGCTCACCCAGAAGAAGCCTGTTAAGGCACTGGCACTCCCACACACTGACGGAACGCAGCAAGCTACTTGGCGCCAGACTTCGGT
>NZ_JBNRJY010000642.1:0-11516 GCF_059414725.1 Wolbachia endosymbiont of Tuta absoluta | reverse complement strand
AGTGCTTCTTTAGCGAAGTTATTCGGATCGATCAGCTCTAGAAAATAATTTAGGGTATATCAAAGATAAACTAAGTGCCCCAGATAAGATTCACGATTTACAGAGTGAAACGATTGAGCAGATAAAAAGATTAGCTAAAATATTAAGTGAGGGCAGCAAAAGAGATCAGAGTTACAGTGCGATACTTTATGATTGGTGTAATAGCAGAAAATCGTCCGTACCAAATGTTGTCATCCCAGTGCTTGACACTGGGACCCAAAAAAAAAGAAATATGGATCCCAGTGTCAGCTACTTGGATGACAACAAGATAGAGAACTTAGCTAAAGTATTTCTCAAATCAGAATCGTACGAAAAAAAGAGCATATCATCCATTATAACAAAGGGTGCTTTGGAAAAATTTGAAGACGTAGAGCAAATGATAGAAAGCATTCAAAATGCATTGTTTACCCATGTAAAGGACATAAATTCTTATCAAATATTCGGAAGAACCAGTAGTTTACTTAGTATATTTAAAGTATATGTTGATCTATATAATAGTGAAAAATCAAAGAATGCACTGCTTGATTATGATGATATCATCAATTTAGCAACAAATCTCCTTAGCAATCCAGGCTATAAAGATTGGATATTGTTTAATCTAGATCAAAAAATAGACCACATTCTTGTTGATGAGGCGCAAGACAATAGTATCAGTCAATGGAAAATTATAACAAATCTCTGCAATGAATTTTTTACCGGTGGTGACGAAAAGAGAACTTTATTCGTTGTTGGGGATGTAAAACAATCCATTTACAGATTTCAAGGAGCAAATCCCCATCTATTTAATTACATGCAGCAATATTTTCACACGAAAACCGGTGGCAGAGATTGGGTATCATGTCAACTTGAAAAGTCATTTCGCTCAACTCCAGAAGTTTTGATGCTTGTAGACAGAATATTTAACAATTTTCGTGAAGAAATATCTTTCAATGATAACAAGATAAAACATATTCCATATAGAGAAAACGATCAAGGATACATTGAAATTTGGCCGTTACTGCCAGGATATGAAGAGGAAGAGCAGCAAGCCTTACAAATTCATTTAACACAGAGGAAAGATTATGTAGTAAAGGATCGATTACTTGCTCAGGCAATAGCCCAAAGAATTCACAATTGGTTAAACGAAGGGCGGATTTTAGTCGCCAAAGATCGTCATATAGAACCAAGGGATATTATGATTTTGGTACGGCAGCGAAATGTGTTAGTTGATTACATAATAAGTGAACTAAAAAAAGTAAATGTACCAGTTATAGGCCGAGATTATTTTAGAATTATGGATTACATAGCTGTGCAGGACTTAATAGCTTTAGCTGAATTTTTGCTCCTCCAGGCAAATGATCTTGCTCTTGCAAATGTTTTAAAATCACCGCTATTTAACTTCACTGAGGATGATTTATTCAATATTGCATACGATCGTAAAGAACAGTCGTTGTGGGAAAAACTTCAAGATTATCAGGAGATTATCTCTAATGAATTAAACTATCTAATTAATTTATCTCAGACAAAATCCCCCCTTACACTATTCACTCATATATTGCGCACAGGCAGGAAGAAATTTGCTGCAAGGCTAGGTCTTGAGTGCTTCGAGATTCTAGACGAATTTATGAACCTCGTATTGCAATTTGAGCACCCATCTCTTCAAGCATTTGTTCAGTGGATCAAAGAAAATAATCCTGAGATTAAAAACGATATGCAATCAAAACTCAATGCTGTACGAATAATGACAATTCATAAATCAAAAGGTCTACAAGCTCCAATAGTGTTTTTAGTTGACACAAATACGGTACCAAGAAACAGCGAAAATATTTTGTTTGATGCAACGGAAGCACCATTTTGGTGTGGCAAAAATAGTAATGCTTATTGTAATCAAGTAAAAAGAGAGAAAAAACTAGAGGATTATAACGAATATTTGCGTTTGCTGTACGTGGCACTTACGCGTGCTGAAGATGAGTTATACATTTTAGGCAAAGAGCCAGTGCAAAAGGGCTCTTGGTATGATCTAGTTATTCAATATGGAGCATTATATGAGAGGAAAAAACTATACTTACAGCCGATATTTAAAGAAAAAGTTGAAGTGCTATGCATGAATGCAAACTACCCTTCTATTTATAAAAAACGTGATTATTTTGATGTTCCAGTGATTTCACCTCCATCAAACCTATCAATGTCATTGCAGCACGTAACGCTGGAACCTGGAGAAAAAAAGCCAGTGTCAAGCACTGGGATGACAGATGAGAATGCTGGAATGACAAAAAGGAGCATTGGGACGACAGACAGCTATGCAAGAGGCTTAATAATTCACAGTATATTGCAATATATGCCCAAGATAGAGAAAGACAGGAGAAAAAATTGGGTTAGGAAATATCTTGATAGCATAAACACTAGTGAAGATAAGGATGAAATTTACAGCAAAATATTAACCTTTAATGAAAAATATGATTACCTGTTCGACTTGGAGGGCAAATCAGAAATTCCACTTAGTGGAACAATTGACGGAAAACCAGTATTAGTGCGGCTAGACAGACTGTGCATAACAGAAGACAAAGCAATCATAATTGACTATAAATCACACCATAACGTTTCTATTTCCTCATCAAATGAAATAAAAAAGCAAATGTTGATCTATAAAACCTTAGTGCAAGAAGTCTACCCAGATAAGCAGGTAGAGTGCGTGGTTATTTGGATGGAAGATTTAACCTTACAATCTTTGATCTAAACTCAAATGTTCGTATAGTAGCTACTTGCATTTGTTGTAAACTCACTTTTACTCTATAGTTATCTTTTTACTACTTTATCTATTTTCTGAACTGATTTTCGTACTAGAAAACATCCAATAAGAAGAATTATAAAAGGAGTAAACCATAAAATGTAGGTACTAGATTTTACAGGTGGTACAATGATAATTGAATCTCCATAAGAATTTTTTAACTCTGAAACTATTTGCTCGTTAGTATATCCATCACTGATCTTCTTGCGAATTGTCTTACGCACACCATATGCAACTTGAGACTCAGATTCGGATAATAATTCACCAGAGCATACTGGACACTTTATTACTGCAAATAAGCTACTTGCTCGCTCTTCCATGCTTTCGTCTCTTAGTTTATCATCCAAAGTAAAAGCATTTATGCTTAAATGGAATATCAATGTAAAAAGTAAGCTAATTACTATTCTCATTCTTGGTGAATTGAGTGATAAAATCAGTAGTGGATAATTTTCCAATAAAGCCTGAACCTACATTATTGTCGTACTTTATTGAAAATTGAATGTCGTTATTAGTGATTTTTTCTGATAAGGAAGATATTGATTTTTCCAATTTATCTGCAGTCTTTGAATCATTAGTCACAAACGAAATTAATTCTTTATAATTTGATATGGCTACATTGATTTTATCTTCAAATGAAGATGTAACTAAATTGTAATTACTTACTCCACCATTCGCAGCAATAGAAAAGTTATTACTCTCAATCAAAAATTTTTCTATGTTGAAATTAATCTTAGAAGCTGAAATATGGTTTACAAATTCATAATCTAATTTAGCGTCGACACTAAGGTAATTTTCAGGACTTGCAGTATGTTTATAACGGTAAGTATAAAAATCAAATTCTAGTTTAGTATTTTCATTCAGTTCTTTATCAAAGTGAAATTGAATGTAATTACTTTTATCATTCACTTCAGTTATAACACTTTGCTGATTTTCTAAAACATCACATTTTAATCCATAATCTTCGTAACGAAATGTATCTATATAGTCTATTACAGTGCTATTTCTGTTGAATTTTAATGAAGATAGTAAATCATTTAGTTTAACAACAAAGTGGCTACTCACGTGTGTGTGACACTTTATATTCTTTTTCTCATCACTACGGACAGCAATGTTTACTTTATTGCTTGGTATATAGATATATACTGACTTATCAAATAATCTGTTTTTTATCATTAAAGCTTCAGATGAAACAGTTAATTGCTCATTAGAAAATTTTGGATTCGTTACACGAAAAACTAGGTTAAAAGGAAACCCCTTAAAATCATGTGAAATATCAACTTTTTCGTCATTAATGTAATCAGTTAAAAGACTTTTTACCTTAAATGCAGAAAAATACCAAAAACCACTATAAGCTAGAGGAATAAACAAAGGTAAGGAGATGAGAATATAGATAAAAATTTTACGCATTATCCTCTTATTTATCTAATGATATATTTCTTGTACCTCTGGGCACGGTTACGCACAAACCGTCAATATCTTTTGTGATTTTTATTTGGCATCCAAGCCTCGATGTCTCTGTTAAACCGAAAGCTAGGTCCAGCATATCATTTTCCTCATCAGATATAGGGTTATGTGTTTCTACAACATCATAAAATTTTGAATCAACAATCACATGGCATGTAGAACAAGCAAGAGAGCCTTCACATGCACCTTCAAGCAGATCTGGATCACTTCTGTGGGCTAAATTAAGCAGAGTTTCTCCTTCTGCAGCTTCATAGCTTTTCTTACTTCCATCAGGTAAAATAAAAGTAACGGATGGCATACTATTAAAATCTCTATTAACTTTTCTATATTCTACAAATAATAACTATTATTTGCAAACTCTTTGAAATTCCATCGCCTATCTCTTGTAATCTGTATTCCTATCAAGAAAGTAAGATAGATACCACCAGCATCTCACAGAGTTGCAAGTATAGAATTTTCTTAGTTTTAGATTTTACTAAATATATTACTGAATTAACATTATTAAACTTGATCTGCCATTTCTTCTGATCTTAAGTTATAATTTTACTAATGCCATTTGATTAATTGCAACTTCAGCATTGCTATCTTTCAATAAATTTGCAGGACTATTACAATGGTATGTGATTGCAGCAACAACAAGACAACAAACTCCAATTCCTATCCCTAACGCTAACATTCCTGAGTAGACTGCAATAGCTACTTCTAAAGCAACTCCTACTACTGCTAACGTAGAAGCAACTATGATAGAAGTATTACGACACTTAATACGAAGCTCATTTAGTTTATCTAATGCAGGAGTACCATCTTTATATTTTAGCTCTCTTAGTACATCTTTATTTTCACATTTGTTAAACAACTTCCAAGCATAACTTAACCTTGACGCTTGACCATAAAACCCCTTCTCAACATATTCAACCAAGAGATCAAACGGAGTTTCACCTTGGTCATTGTTAACATCAAATCTCGCACCTGCACTCACAAGTGATTCAACTTTGCGAAGCATTGACGTATAGGGCTGTAAGTTTCTTAAAGCATGATGTAGAGGTGTATTCCCATTTTTATCCTGAAAATTATATTTCTTTCTATGTAAAAAGCAATCAAAAATCTCTTTTTTCCAATTGTGTTTAACAATACCTTCTAAAATAGTACTTGAAATCTTTATGTTATTTTCAACTAGAAGATCTAGAGCTTTTTTATGCTTATATCTAACAATAGTATCTACTAGTTCATTCAACGCAGAAGTACCTTCTAGCTTCTTTAGCTCATCGGTTTTACAACCACTAAGCACCACCGAAAGATTATTTAATTTTTCTACTACTTTTTCCTTACGAGAGAAGTATGTAGCATAATTGACCAAGAGATCAAATGGAGTTTCATCTTTGCTATTTTTAACATCAAGCCTTGCACCTTTACTAAGAAGTGACTTGACAAAACCTTGGTATTTCGATTTACCCAAATCCAACCATTTTAATGTATGATGTAAAGCTGTATTTCCTTCTTTATCTTTATAGTTGATATCTAATTTATCTAAGTACTTATTAAAAAAATAATCCAAAAACTCTTCAGATTGGTATTCATAAGCATAGCTTAAGATTTCATTTCGTGATATTTCTATCCTTCCTTCAAAGAGCTTGAAAAATGCCACACGATCGTACATAATAGCAATTTGCACTAGAAATGTAATGTCACCAGCATCAATTGTAACTTTCTTTATTATATCATCACACTCTTCATACTTATTTGACTGGATATGTAACAACAATCCCAGAATAGTTCTTACATATTCGGATTCAGTTGGTTCTTCAGTCTCTTTAGCTTTGCCCATCTTGCCTATTTCTTTTAAACTCTTCTTTAGCCTTTCTATTTTCTCTTCGATTAATTTTTGACTTTTCGAACAATACATAATATATATTTCATTAAAAAATTTTTCTCTTTTCTCTTCTTGTTTAAGTTTACTCATCTCTTCCCGCAACAACTCCAGTTCATCACTACAATCCCCATACTCATACTTTCCTCTATCGTACTGGCTTTTTTTTGTTGGGTCAGATAACACTTTGCGTGCTACTGATATTTCCTTGAACTTTGTCAATTTCTCTTCAAGTTGAGCCCGTTGATCTTCTTCCGACTGTGATAGTAGCCTTCCGTCCTTCTTCTTTCCTTCTAGCCTATCTAGCTCTTTCACTTCCTCAAGCAATTTATCTGGATGAAGCTTCAATGCTAATTTGCGATATGCTTTTTTTATCTCACCATGAGTAGCATCTCTTTTTACTCCTAATATTTCATAATAATCAGGCATTTTTTTCTCCACTATTTTGATACATTTTTTATAACATTAGTAATACTATGTCTTTAAAAGAATTGGTACTATATAAGTATTTTAGCAAAGATTATAATATTTGTTAATTTATCAACAAATTGAGTGAAAATTTAAAGAGTTGTTTATGGTAATTGAGGAGCTACAACCGCATGACGTCTGCCATTAATCACTATTTCACTTATTGCAACTGCTGCAAAAACAAAACAATAATATACTTTTGTTAGTACGATGATAGGTGACAGAGAGGCAATGCTGCTTGCTAGTAATACGTGAGAACCATAAGGTAAGATACTTTTTGTGATAGAAGTAAATATTTCTAATAAATACGCACTACGGTGTGGTGCAATGTTATATCTTTGTGCAAGTCTTTTCGCAATATTACTAGTTAATAAAATAGCAACAACATTGCTGGAAACTAAAATAGTAAACAGAGATGATATTCCCGCAATCATAAATTCAGCTTGAGTTTTTGTCATATTCACCTTATCGGTGAATATATCTATCTTTTTCTGACTGTATTCGTACATTAAGTGGCTTAATCCACTACTGAAGAGAATAAATATCATTACTTCATTCATCTTATAAAAACCCCTATATATGTCACGAGAATATTCAATAAGAGAATAATCAAAAAAAGCTATTCCTAATATCCCAGCAATAACCATATTAATAGCTAATGTTACTAGAGTGTTTATTTCAAATAAACCCATAATTATTAAAGATATATAAGGGATAATTTTGACTATGGATAAATAATTCAGACTTGAGATAGAAACAACTTCTGTACTATTTGAAATTATTACTAGATAAATAAGTATTATAAGACCTGTAACAGATCCTGTCTTGAAAGTGAGTTTTATTTTATCCTTTACTGAAGCTCCTTGTGAAGAAGTAGCAGCAATAGTAGTGTCAGATATCATTGAAAGGTTGCTGCCAAACATAGACCCACCTATCACAGCTCCAACACCCACTGCACAATCAAAAGCTCCATTTTGTGCTAAATTAACAGCTATTGGTGTTATAAGTGCAATAACTCCGATTGATGTGCCGATTGCACTTGAAATAAAAGTAGAAAGTAAAAACATTCCAGGAAGTAATAATCTTGCTGGAAGAAATCGAATAGTTAAGTTAGTAATAACATTTATACTACCAAGCGATTCAGTAACAGTAGAAAATGCTCCAGCAAATAGAAAAATCAAACATACGGTAAGAGTAGTTTTATTACCCATACCTTTTATAAGAGTATCAATACTATGTTGAATTTTGTTTTTATTGAATAGAACAGCAAAAAATAATGCTGGTAATAAGCAAACTAACGGTGAAATTTGATGAAGAGGATTACCAAGTCCGATAAAAGAAAAATAAATACCACTTCCAAGGTATAAGGCTAGAAAGATAATAAGAGGAAGAAATGAAAACACTTATCGTAGTTGAACAAACCAGAAATATACTAGAATAAGCTATTTTAAGCAAATACTAATACAGTGTTTTTCTAATAATTTTGAACATCTTAAGCCATCTACTTTTGAATAAATTCCATTTGCATTTCTTGTATACTATCCTCTATTTGCTTTATTTGTTCTATTAGCCTTTCCTCTAAGTCAAAATTACCGCCCAGCCTTGCTTTAATTTTTTCTTCTTGTAATACATTTAATTCTTTCCGTAATACTATGTTATTCCAGACAGTTTCTGCCGATCTCTTCTCACTTAATTGACTATTTAGTACGCTAGTTTTTTCAAATATAAACTTTATAACACTAGACTCCTGTAGCAGAATTTCTTTATTAAAGTTGCTCTCATTAGTTACCATATTAATTACGCACTGTTGTAATTTTTTCATCTCATTAGTAAATTCGAAATGAGAAAATTGCTCAAAAAATATAGGACGGTTCAAGATTTCAGGAAATTCTACGGCTATACGCAAAATTATGGCCTGATTTTGCTCTGCTTCAATTAGCTCTGGAGATTTATTGTAAAGATACTCACCTTTTGTTGCTTTGCTATTAAAAATCAGCTTTTTAAAGTTTCTTCTTAATTCACTGACCTTATTGTAAAAATAATCTCTATAATACCTTCTAATACTGCTGTTACCGATAGCATTGACATATTTCATGAACTTGTGCTCAAGAATTGAATATTTTTCCGGAGCAAATTTTTCATAATTTTGCAAATTGCTACCAATTATGTGATGCCATAAATATTCAGAGTGCAGTTCTGTTGAGTGGTTAAAAGCAGAGAGTACGTCTTCTGTCTTATATTCTAGCTCATTGCATATATCGTATGGGTCCTTATTGTTTGGCAAAGTTACGAACTTCAATGTGTATCCAGGCTCCAGTATCGGTAGAACAAGTTCTGCAATTCGAATAGCAGCATGACGTCCGGCACTATCGCCATCCATACAGATGGAAATTTCTTTAGCAAATTTCCATAGATTTTTTATCTGCTCTGCAGAAATTGCGGTACCAAGCGGAGCAACTGTATTGCTAATTCCCGCTTGATGTAGTGCTATTACATCCATATATCCTTCAACAACAAATAGATGCTGTTTTTTGCGTATTTCACTCAAAGCAAAGTTTAATCCATATAAATTTTCTCTTTTCTTAAAGAGCTGACTCTCTGGGCTGTTTAGATACTTCGGCTGTTGCTCAGAGTTCAGCGCACGTCCGCCAAAACCAATAACTTTGCCCGTGATGTTGTGTATAGGAAATATCAGCCGATCATAGAAATAATCACGAGAATTCTTATTTATTAACCCAACATCGATCAAAATCTCGTCTTTAATACCAGAGGAGTTCAAATATTCCTTCAAGCCAGAACTTGGTGCATAACCTATTCTAAATTTATCTATGATTTTGAGTGAGATCTTGCGCTGCCTTAAATAAGCCATAACACCTCGATTTTTCTGCGCGAACCAACTTGCAGCTAAATTCAGTGCTGAAAACAGTTTGTCATTTTCTTTAGCAAAGCTGAGGTTTTTGGGTAACTCAACACCTGCAACAGATGCCAAATTTTCCAACGCTTCCTTAAAACTTAAGCCCTCAGTTTGTGAAATAAATTCAAACGCATCACCATGAGCTGAGCAACCGAAACAGTAATATAAGCCCTTAACATTGCTGACCGAAAAAGATGGAGTTTTTTCGTTATGAAATGGGCAGAGTCCAACAAAACTATCTCCTCTTTTTATTAACCTAACTTTTTTTCCTACTATGTCGGACAACAATAATTTTGACTTTATAATATCTATATGATCCATTTTACCGAATGAGTAGTGGTAGGATAAAAATTATATAGAATTTATGCATATCTGACTCGAAATTTATTCAGAAAGATCAGGAGAGCTTGACAAAAAGCTCAAAATAAATTACCCATATAAATACCCTTAAGTTGCAATTTCTTATATGTCAGATGTGATATCAGTTGCTTCAGACCACGCAGGTTATGAACTAAAATCAGAAATAAAGGCTTACTTGGAAACTTTAGATTATACAGTGATAGACCGTGGCTGCACTGCTGAACAAAAGAGTGTAGACTACCCTGACTATGCTGCTGAAGTTGTAGAAGATATAACAAACAAAAAAGCAAATTATGGAATATTAATTTGCGGTACAGGTTTGGGCATGAGTACTGTGGCAAATCGTTTTGAAGGAATCTACGCTGCTTTATGTAATAGTGTTGAGATCGCAAAATTAGCTCGCGAGCATGGCAACGCGAATATACTTTGTCTTGGTGCAGGGTTTACTGCGAGTGGATTAGCAAAAGACATAGTCAAACAATTCCTCGAAACAGAATTTTCAAAAGAAAGTAGACATAAAGAACGCCTTGATAAACTTAGCAATATTAGCAAGAAAAAAACCACAAAAACTTATAACGAAGATGAAATATCAAAATTCGCTAAAATAGCAGGTGAATGGTGGAATGAGAATGGCAAATTCAAGCCATTGCACATGATGAATCCTGTGAGAGTATCATACATCGTTGAGAAAATAAAAGAATTAAAAAAATGCGATTTAAAAGAACTATCATTGCTCGATGTTGGTTGTGGTGGTGGCATTTTGTCAGAGTCAATGGCGCGTATTGGTATTAGCGTTGCAGGAATAGATGTATGTGAGGAAAACATAAAAGTGGCACAGTTGCATGCGAAGAAAGTAGGGTTAAATATAGAATACACACACACTAGCATTGAAGAGCTAAGCAATGACAAGAAGTATGACGTGGTTTTGTTGATGGAAGTGGTTGAACATGTCGATAATTTAGAGTTTTTCATGAAAAAAGCAATAGAGCTGTTGAAGCCAGAAGGGCTAATTTTTATATCGACGATAAATAGAACTATTAAATCCTTCTGTCTTGCAATAGTCGGCGCAGAGTACATATTAAACTGGCTGCCAAAAGGCACACATAATTGGAATAAATTTCTCAAGCCATCAGAAATTGCAAATCATCTAAGAGAGAACAATGTAACACTACAAGATATGACTGGTATGGAATATAATGTAATAAAGCGTGAATGGAACTTGACCAAAGGTGTGGATGTTAATTATATACTTTGTGGAAACGTTGTAATTTGAAATCTCATTCAAGTACTAGAAGGTAATGCAAATATTCTAGGCAGTTTTACTTTACTTAGCAGCTAATTTATCATATGTATTTCCATAGGGTATCGCTATATTAGAATATGTTACAATTACTAACCTTACTTGCTGTTATCACTTCGGTTGTATTCTTTGGTCATCTAGTTCCAATGGAAGTGAAAACCTTCTTGTATTCAATAAGCCTTAGTATAAAAGAGATCGATCCTTCTACTGGACTTGATGACGCTCACCATATTCAGCATAATGGCAGCATTGTAGAAATTAATTATTAGAGATGAAAAGACTTAATTTCTACTGCCAATGCTAGCACTGCTAATTTGCTAACAATATTCCAAAGTGG
>NZ_JBNRJY010000641.1:0-479 GCF_059414725.1 Wolbachia endosymbiont of Tuta absoluta | reverse complement strand
TCCTCCCTTTACAGCAAATATTGTACCAATAACAGCAGCAACTATCGCAAGTGTAGTAGGACCAAAAATTAATATTGAAGCAATGGAAAAAAGAATAGGAAGAAAAACCTTACGTAAGCACTTTGTTACCATCTCTTGATCGATCGAAGTTAGAAGGGAGTTTTATGAGGAAAAAAGTGGAACAGAAAGTAGAAGTTACTTAACCTAGCCCTGCCCTGGTGTATACTTAGTCATAATGCGCAAAGTCAAACAGGAGTTGGTTCAGTTACCAATTCTGGTTAGCTTAGCAGAGTTCACATCACACTAAAGATGTAACAGGCAGTGGAACTATAAGCTTTGATCGATCGTGGTTTGAGCTAATCAAAGGTCATGCCGTTAGGCGGCGACGTGGCTAAACAACTTTTACTTCCTGGTGATTGTTAACAGCTGTTTACACCTATAACTTTACTTCATACTCGCGACCTTATCTATGCTTGCTA
>NZ_JBNRJY010000640.1:0-1096 GCF_059414725.1 Wolbachia endosymbiont of Tuta absoluta | reverse complement strand
CCAGGATCGGGACAAGTGGTGGAAACTCGTGTCAGGGGCCAAGACCACTTTGGTTCCCTGAACCGCAGAAGTAAGTAACCGGTGGGTATTGCCATGCTCACCACGATTGGCAAGCGCAGGGTAATATTTTCATTCACAGGTAATGCTGTTGCCTATTCCCTGGATGAATTTATCCCTTTGTGACTGCACTCGCATGGTGGCGGTAGATTGACGAATAAAATTAAATAAAAAATTTAGATTGAAATATATGATAATGTAATGAACTATGTATGGTAAAATCACGATGCATTTATTATGAATGTAATTTTTTTATTTAAATTTTACTTGGGGTTGTCATGGATTAATGTCAGTCTCGGGCAGTTGAGAAAGATTCCAATTTACACTAATTACAAATCTGGTAAACTCATCAATACTTGTATTGACTGGACTCTCAGATTTTAGCCCCGGGGCTATGAAAAACTACAATTGAATTGGTGGGGGAGCAAGGGCCTACACAGAGAAGTTTGTGTGGTTGTTCAAACAACCAGCCCAATCACGCCCTAAGGGCTCGATTTGGTTGTCAATGGCGAATGTTTACAAAAGAGTTTCCAAGATGGCGAAATTGTCACGATTACTTAGCAGTTGTGCTGGGAAGAACGGATCGTATTGGTGAAACATTGAATACCAAATTTATAAATCACTTCTCGTGTTAGGTATAGGAAGAGGCGTCGTCACTAGTAATGACAAAAACGCAGGTTCAAATCCTGCCCGCGCTTGAAAAATTCTGCAAGTTTTCATAAATGCCGTGTGATGCCGGCTTAGAATAGCATCACCCCATTTCTTGCCCGTGGGAGTCGTAAAAAGCGTCTAAGGGACTCGAGGGTGTGTCTTGCAATTTTAGGCGATGGGCTGACAACCTGTCACTATGGCGATACACAATTTTCCGGATGACCCTCAAATGTTTGTCAGACGTGGTGTAAATGTCCGTTCTATGCGGCCGTTTACGCTCTGCATACCCCGCAAGGGATTAAAGGCGTGATATGTGTTCAAAAATGATGAAAAATCTTGGGCAAAAAACAAATCATACAGTAATATTGTTTGGTTGCAAATAGACTAC
>NZ_JBNRJY010000639.1:0-1184 GCF_059414725.1 Wolbachia endosymbiont of Tuta absoluta | reverse complement strand
TCGTCCACTCTGGTCCTCTCGTACTAGGAGCAGATCCTCTCAAATTTCCAACGCCCACGGTAGATAGGGACCGAACTGTCTCACGACGTTCTAAACCCAGCTCGCGTACCTCTTTAAATATAAATATTGGTTGATTTCTCTGCGTCAATTTCTTATTTTTTTGAAATTCGAAATAAAATAAGTTTTATTTTCATGATAAAACCGACAAAAATAATGGTTAAAACATACTCTCAACGATACATTACCGCTTCGGCAATTCACGCATTGGCTCAACGCTTTAATTTACCCTATGATGCTTTTATGCAAGATTGGGAATATGAGGTTGCTGACCCAAATCGTATTGATGAATTTATAGATGCTTATCTTTCAAATGAACTCAATGAAGACGAAAAATTTGCACTGATGGAAACGATCGATCGCTACAGCCCTTTTAGCTAGCTCTCCTCTTATTTTCGCCAATACAAATGTCAGCGCCAATGCATCAGCTGAAGTCAATGCAAATGGTGGAGGTCTACTCAGCAATATTGGTCAAGGAATCCATAATACAGCAGACAAAGTTGGTAATGGTATTGAAAAAGGTGTCGATAAGACTCGTGAAGTCTCAAAAGATGCTTGGGATGGTACAAAAAATACTGCCGTTAAAGTCGGTGATGGTATCGAAAAAGGTGTCGATAAGACCCGTGATGTGTCAAAAGATGCTTGGGATGGCACCAAGAATGTAGCAGGTAAAGTCGGTACTGGTGTAGAAAAAGGTGTCGACAAAACTCGTGAAGTCTCTAAAGATGCTTGGGATGGCACTAAAAATACTGCTGATAAAGTCGGTACAAGTGTTGAAACTGGAATCGATAAAGGTAAAGTAGCCAGCAAAGGTGCTTGGGAAAATACCAAAAAGCTAAGTTCAGAAGCAGGTCATAACACCAAAGAAGCTGCGATAAAAGCGAAAGATAAAACCAAATCTGCAACCAGTAAAACTTGGCAAAAAACCAAAGACTTGGTTAAGCCGAAATCAACCAACACAGGTGCTAAAGTAAATTCACAAACACATGTGAAAACACCAGTAGGTAGTGCAAACGTCGGCGTATCAACAGAAGCCAAAGTTGCAGCTAAATAATTGCAATTGATGACCTCTAACCCACAATATTAAGATGAAAAGCTCACATCCGTGGGCTTTTCTTTCAAATACT
>NZ_JBNRJY010000638.1:0-512 GCF_059414725.1 Wolbachia endosymbiont of Tuta absoluta | reverse complement strand
AAATACCTTATGAATATCTGTAGACGAAAGGAACAGTGTTTATGATTTTTTTAAAGAGTACAGGAAGTTTATAGAAAAAGATTCAGAGTATTATGATCGATCACATTCCCGCAGTGACTGTATCGATTGGTATTGCACACTGGCCTGAAATATCTACAGATATTCATAAGGTATTTAAAGCTGCTGACGAATATTTGTATTTAGCCAAAGCAGAAGGGCGTAATTGTATTCGCTATAAAAAATAGAACATTGAAGCGTTAAAAACCTTTGTGAATATTATGTGATAAATATATAAAGATTATATATTTATCAATATTTTATTGTCTGTATACACTCGATGAAATATTAGATGATTTGAGTGAATATGAATAAGTTATTAGCGTATGGATTGATTACCATTTTTAGTACAGGATTACTGCTTTCAGGTTGTTCAAAACAGACACAGGATGATAAAAAATCCATTGATAGCAATCAGATCGATCTTCTTATGTATGTCACGCACTGCTGGGGCG
>NZ_JBNRJY010000637.1:0-353 GCF_059414725.1 Wolbachia endosymbiont of Tuta absoluta | reverse complement strand
AAGTATCACAAAATTGCAATAAACAAATGTCGTTTACAGATGTTCGTGGCGTAGAGTTACATGTCGAGTAATTAACCTGGCCAGCCCCGAGGCAGTGCCTTAATTTTTATTTTTTATCCCGCCCTAGCCGGTTTTCTATTAGGACAATACAAAATTGTTATAAAAAAAAGAAAATTGCGTTTTGCAATTATTTTTTTTTACAATGACCGATCGATCAATTTACATCATCATGACGCGAGTTTTCTTTTGAGTAACTAAATTAAGTAATCTGCAGCATGAACATACATTTTCCTTCTCAGGGTTACGAGAAAAACTAGACATCATTAATCAATGTTTTCGTACGACGCACGACG
>NZ_JBNRJY010000636.1:0-418 GCF_059414725.1 Wolbachia endosymbiont of Tuta absoluta | reverse complement strand
CCTTTTATAATATCTAGTGCATACCATTGCTTAATCAAGCTTACAAATATTTTTTGAAATAGTTCTACCCCAAATCTATCTCTTATCCTACTTAATGATGAATGATTCGGTACTTTATCCTCTAAACTTAAACCACAAAACTACCCGTAATTAACACAATAACGATTTTTATAGTCAAGTTAAGATTTAGTCATAAATTATTACGGCTATTCTATAAATCATTTCTTATAATTATTCAATACTTAATTTATACCTCCCTTAACTTGACGGTGCCGCCTGGTTTGATATGATAAATGAATAAATTACTTTATATCAACAAACTTGGGAAGTAATAAAAACATCAAGTCAGAACAACATTAGATGGCTTTTAACTGACACAAAATTCTGTTAAGTGGAAACTCCTGCTGAGTTAATTATC
>NZ_JBNRJY010000635.1:0-338 GCF_059414725.1 Wolbachia endosymbiont of Tuta absoluta | reverse complement strand
ACCATTCCCATATAACCAAATACTGGCCTATGAGAAAAAGTTGACACAATCTGACTGATGATACCAAATGCAGGAAAAATAATTATGTAAACTTCTGGATGACCAAAAAACCAAAACAGATGTTGAAATAACACAGGATCGATCATGTTCGCCTGGTACACCGTCATGACCAGAGTCTCTGACTACAAGCATCACTGGAGCGATGTCCTCGCTGGTTTCAGCATTGGCATGCTCTACGCTATCGTTGTGGTAAGTTAGAATTTTGACTACCTACATATTGTTGTTGTTTTCTTTTCCTCTTTATACTATTGTATTATCCTGACTTCCATAGTTTGGGT
>NZ_JBNRJY010000634.1:0-1458 GCF_059414725.1 Wolbachia endosymbiont of Tuta absoluta | reverse complement strand
GTTAAATATTGCCAAAGGGCGAAAATAGGGTTGTCTCTGATTGGAGTTTGCATCTCTTCCGTTCTTCCGACAATGTTTCAAACTGCAACCATTGCGCGCTTTGCCAATATTTAACATAGCATCAAAATTTTACTATATTCTGTTATTTTGATTTCGTTGTAAGTATTTTGTGGCTACATGGTAAGGTAAGTGAAATGCTAAGTCATTTATTTACTAAACATCATGCATAAAGTGCTAGTATTTTTTTATTTATTTATTAAACTGCATGCACAAAAGTGTACATGGACGGACTTAATGACTTAGTAATATGTGGACGAAATTTTAATGAAGATACTAGGTACCTTAGGTTGTTCGACTTCTCAGTGTCCTACAGGACAGGAAGACAAATGTACCATCACGGTTTACAAGGAGTAAGAAAAAGGGTATAACAATGCGAATAGAGTTCAAGTTACTCAACAACGTTCCCCATGGAATATGGGGTGGAAATATTAAATAAAAAAATGTACCTCCCATACAAAATTGCTGATCAGCCGCTTAATTTACAATGAGAGGTCAAATTTTTTCATTATATTTCAACTTATATTCCACGGGGAAGGTTGTTTAGTTTTATGAGACATCCTTGACATCCTTTCGCACTCTCTCGCGTGTGGGACACCGAGTCGTCCAACGATATAATTGCATTAAAATAAATGCTTTCTATTTCTATTTTGTCACTCCTTGTATAAACACATAATAAATAGGACAAGTAGGTAATATCGAATTTATTCCTAGGAATAGGAAAGCATTAAAATTGCCGCAAAACCATAAAATTACTCATTCAGTCTCTTAAAGTAATTTATCGGCTATAAAAATGCTTGTAACTATAAAATTATGTATTTATCAGTGTGAAAATTCTCCAGGTTATTAAACCTTTCAAGTATAGCGGGTAACCGGTTTTATTTGGACAATTACAGCCATAATAATCAGAAAAATATATGTTATTGTCGAGGATATAACAGATAACACATACTATCAGTTAAACAATTTAACAAACTTTACTTGATAGAAAAAGATCCAAAGTAATCTCTATTTAAAACAATTTTTCAATATTTTGTCAACAGGTGCTCCTAATATTAGGGGGACTAATCAATTACCAAATCCTCCAATTATAATTTAGTAGATGTAAGGAATATGGCGTCAAGACAAACCCAATTATTAGGGTTTTTATGACACCCATATCTTCTTCTTCTTCTTTGTCAGCACGGTTTTGCGTTTTGCCCACTGTTGGGCATATGCCTCTCCTAAAGTTCTCTATTCTGCGCGGAGTTCCGTTTTCTTTATCCATAATGTTCCGGCGCGATCCTTGATGTCGTCGGTCCATCTGGCGGGTGGTCTGCCTACGCTGCGTTTCCCTAATCGGGGTCTCCAGTCCAGAACGCATCTACTCCATCTCCCGTCTCTTCGGCGACACATGTGTCC
>NZ_JBNRJY010000633.1:0-764 GCF_059414725.1 Wolbachia endosymbiont of Tuta absoluta | reverse complement strand
GCTCCACCGAATTCTTTTACAACCACCGGTTTTATGACCGGCTTACTGCTTAATTTGATGCCTGGCAGTTCCCTACTCTCGCATGAGGAGACCCCACACTACCATCGGCGCTACGGCGTTTCACTTCTGAGTTCGGCATGGGGTCAGGTGGGACCACCGCGCTAAAGCCGCCAGGCAAATTCTGTCTCCGCGCCGCCCGTAAGGCCGCGCAGATATATCCGGTACAGGCTGAAAATTGTGTCTCTCAAAAACGCCTCTGGCGTTGTAAGGTTAAGCCTCACGGGTCATTAGTACCGGTTAGCTCAACGCATCGCTGCGCTTACACACCCGGCCTATCAACGTCGTAGTCTTCAACGTCCCTTCAGGACTCTCAAGGAGTCAGGGAGAACTCATCTCGGGGCAAGTTTCGTGCTTAGATGCTTTCAGCACTTATCTTTTCCGCACTTAGCTACCGGGCAATGCCATTGGCATGACAACCCGAACACCAGTGGTGCGTTCACTCCGGTCCTCTCGTACTAGGAGCAACCCCCCTCAATTCTCCAGCGCCCACGGCAGATAGGGACCGAACTGTCTCACGACGTTCTAAACCCAGCTCGCGTACCACTTTAAACGGCGAACAGCCGTACCCTTGGGACCTACTTCAGCCCCAGGATGTGATGAGCCGACATCGAGGTGCCAAACACCGCCGTCGATATGAACTCTTGGGCGGTATCAGCCTGTTATCCCCGGAGTACCTTTTATCCGTTGAGCGATGGCCCTTCCAT
>NZ_JBNRJY010000632.1:0-861 GCF_059414725.1 Wolbachia endosymbiont of Tuta absoluta | reverse complement strand
GACTTGAAAAAGGTGGCTGATAGCGACTGGATGGCGAAAACGAGAGATCGTGTCCTATGGCGTACCCTGGGGGAGGCCTAAGTCCAGCAAAGGCTGATGTATGTTTCTAGGACGAAATACTGCGTATTTACAAATTTTCTGTCTAATTATATGATAACAGAACATAAGTTGAAGTCAGAATCGAAGATAGAGCTGACCCAAAACCCAAAAGAACACTATAGTTCTAATACAATGTCAGAACACGGCAAGCTATAATGGGCGTCCGTAAGCAAGGTGATCCCTACTAAATTAACATTTGATTTGCATGCTCTTGACTTTACACTTTTATTGCCGCTGTCACTAAAAGCTGCCCTGATGAGGGTTAGCACAGCCTGAGTGCCTAAGTAGCGACAAGCTCACGGATAGGAAGCCTGCTCGTAGTTGTTGACACACGCGTTTCCCTGACTTAGTGTCCACTGTGTGTGCGTAGCCAGTTTTTTGGGGGGTCATATCCTATACTTTGAGAGTCAGCGACAAACTGACGAAAGCTGCCCTGGTAAACTAATAACCCTGATCGATCTTTGCCCGCAGTAAAAAGTAGTTTACTTCTTAACTCCGTTCCAGCAGAAGTGACTCAACAGGACCATGTGCCAGCAAAAGCGCCCCGTCATGTTGAACAACTTTTGCTATGAAGCCATTTTTGTATCTCTTATAGTTTAGCTGTGCTCCTGGTGCCCTCCATCAGGTACACCAGATCGATCTGATTAGTGGGTGTAAGAAGTCATGTGCATTTTCTATGTTAACACCACGAGCAACTAGTATTCTTGCTAATATTTCTGGCAACTCAAATCTCTGTATAAGAGTAAAAATCTCCCTTTGATC
>NZ_JBNRJY010000631.1:0-416 GCF_059414725.1 Wolbachia endosymbiont of Tuta absoluta | reverse complement strand
CTACCACTAACTTCAATAAGTGTTAAATGTATCGTAAACTAGATCAAGACGAGAAAAATACGAACAACAACACTGGCTGACATTAAAGCTATAAATAAAGTCATATTAGTTGGTAATTTAGGAAAAGATCGATCCTCTAAGTGTGTCGATATAACGGAAAGGTTTGATGTTTACATTCTGAGATTTCACACACAATTTCATTCATAAATTATTGTTTTTATTCCTTATACTTTCATTTTACGATTATGTTTGAATACCGGAAATGCCTTGATAATTTCGTTGATTCGTTTCAGTTCTAAGTTTAAATGGGTCAGTTTAGCTTGATTAGATACAGATTTCCGTATTTAAAAGTTGAATTCATATTTGACTTGTTATGATAATGGTGCATTAACCTTTTTAAAGCAAAGGAAGTTATC
>NZ_JBNRJY010000630.1:0-479 GCF_059414725.1 Wolbachia endosymbiont of Tuta absoluta | reverse complement strand
GTTGACCACGGAGCATTAGCTAAGAATTAGCTAAATCGATTTATCGTCCCCAAAAACGCCTACATACATATTTTCATGAAAAACTTTGTAACACTGTGTTACATACATAATTTTGTTAGATCGTGAATGTAAAAAATATACAAGAATCATTCAAAGATGTTAAATAGATCGATATATTATATAAGATCCTATTAAATTCACTGCAAATATTTTAAGGGTAAGTTCTACGCGTGAACTAGAAAACCTTTATCCAAGAAACTTAGGTAGAAATGTATAAAAAAATAGACCATATTGTAAAAAAAAAATAGCTACTTTGTACGGAAACACCAATTCCTGTTCATATTTCGAACTATGTTTCATGGGAAAAGTTGTTTAGTTTCACGAGAGTAACTCACCCTAAAAATTTTGCAATGACTTTAATAGGATCGATCCGCTCACCAAGCCATATTAAAAATATAGTTCCACCTAAAAGGCTAAAG
>NZ_JBNRJY010000629.1:0-497 GCF_059414725.1 Wolbachia endosymbiont of Tuta absoluta | reverse complement strand
ATACGATAAAAATTATGAGATGGAAAGGATTTTACTAATTTAGCTTATTTCTTTCTCTCTCTTTAGATACAATAAATCTTAGTGAATTAAGATATTTTCCTAGAATAGAAGGATACCCAATAGAAGGATACGAGCCGGTTTAGGACAATACAAAATTGTTATAAAAAAAAGAAAATTATGTGATACAAATTTGTTTTTTTTATAATGACGGATCATGACGTCAATAAGTGCTAATACTATCCTACATTGAATAAAGAATTTATTTCTGGCAACCCTACCGTCGCCTCATATTGACAACTACCAGTTTTACGACCGTGCTGTTGCTGTCTATCTGTATTCAGTTCGACTATTCGTTTGTGTTTGTATTGAATCGCTGGTATTGTATTGGTGTACTATCGACATCATTTCAAACTAGCTATTTCAGGGATCGATCAATTACTAGCAGAAGTACTGAGTATAATTAACGATAAGACAGATTTAAATGAAGATAATATAAT
>NZ_JBNRJY010000628.1:0-358 GCF_059414725.1 Wolbachia endosymbiont of Tuta absoluta | reverse complement strand
ACTTTCAATTGCTTCATTGTTGCATCTTTATCAGCATAGATTGAAACAAAACCCTTATAGTCATTACCTAGGTGGCGTTCACACCCCGCCATCACTTTTTCTCACTTTGCTCATCATGTTACTGGCTCTTTTATAAGTGCTTAGAACCTGTTCACCTTCTTTTGTACTAAGATAACGATCGATCGTTTGCATTTCAGCTGTACAAACAACGCCACTGCATTTATTCATAAATGGAGCAAAACGAGCAAGATCATCAAGCGCTGTATTAAACTACTTAATATAAAAACCTTGTTTGATGAATATAAAACAATCAAAAGCACAAAAAGAAAGCAAAAACTCATAATATTAAATAAAAAAC
>NZ_JBNRJY010000627.1:0-306 GCF_059414725.1 Wolbachia endosymbiont of Tuta absoluta | reverse complement strand
CACGTCTCTTTCCCGGAGGGGTAGCCAGAGACTACTTCCTTCCACTTACTACGATCGATCTTGATAACTTTCATTTTCTATTAAATACCTGTCCAATAGAACTGCTTTTCCAAAATCAGTTAATTTACTATCCTTTGCGTAGTTAAGAGAAAATGAACGTGACGATCGATCGTAGTAAGTGGAAGGAAGTAGTCTCTGGCTACCCCTCCGGGAAAGAGACGTGATTTATGTATGTATGTATGTATGTACAATAATGGTATATTGTTACAGTGCGACCAGCAGAAGGAGGGTATAGTGAATTCTCCG
>NZ_JBNRJY010000626.1:0-4383 GCF_059414725.1 Wolbachia endosymbiont of Tuta absoluta | reverse complement strand
AACATAAAAATACGTAGATACACTTATTGTCATTCCCAATCAAAATTTATTTAGAATTGCTAACGAGAAAACTACATATGCTGACGCATTTCAACTCGCCGATAATGTTCTGCATATTGGCATAAGAGGAGTAACTGATTTGATGATCGATCGTTAATACTCATAGCTCTTACTACGTAATCTTAAGTATATATCTAAATAAATTTTTCCACAAAGAATTAGTGTGAAAGAATGAAGTTTGAAATAAATATTTTTATGTTATATTATTAAATTATATAAAAAGGATTAGCTGAATAGGAGTAATCGATGGCACAGCAAGAAATGGTAACAATTAATGCAGAGTTACGTGATGTAAAAAAAAAGAAAGCGATGCAGGCTCTGAGGGAGAAGGGAAGTATACCTGCAGTTATATATGGTAAAGGGCATGATAACGTAAATTTGACATTGTCTGCAAAGGAATTTACTAAACAATATAAATCAGGTGCTCTTTCTGCACATTTAATAGAACTAGATATTTCAGGGAAAAAAGAATATGCTCTTGTTCGTGATATTCAATGGCATGTAGTAAAGGATACTGTGCAACATGTTGATTTTCAGTTTGTTGATAAAGGTAGTGAAATTAAAATAGATATACCTTTATCATTCATCAATGAAAGTAAATCACCAGGAATCAAATTAGGTGGAGTGCTTAATGTTCTGTGTCGTTCTATTACTGTCAAATGCTCTCCTGAGAAAATACCTCAAGTCATAGAAATTGATTTGTCTGGCAAAATGATTGGTCAATCTATACATATCAATGATGTAAAATTGCCAGAAGGTGTTAAATTTGTAGCTCATGAGGAAGAAAATTTCACCATTGTAACAATCTCTGCTGCCGATAGTGATGTTGAAGAAACTCAAACAAAAACAGAGGAGTAGTGCATTTAATAGCTGGGCTTGGTAATCCTGGTAGTCAATATGAGTTAACTCATCATAATATTGGTTTTATCGTTATTGACGCAATCTACAAATATTGGAATTTTCAGTCATTTTCTAAGAAAGCCGATTACTTGATAACCTCTGGCATAATTAACAATAATAAAGTTATGCTAATAAAGCCTTATTCGTTTATGAATAATTCAGGTATTCCTGTTGCAAAAATAAAAAATTTTTACAAATTATCGCTAGACAATATTGTTGTCATACATGATGATGCTGACTTAAAATTCGGAAGAATAAAAGTAAAAAAAGGCGGTAGCTCTGCTGGACACAATGGACTTAAGTCTATAGATAGCTTTATTGGTAACGATTATTGGCGTTTGAGATTTGGAGTAGGTAGGCCTGAAAATCGGAAAAGCTTAGCAGATTATGTATTATCAAAATTTGAAAATTTTGATAATGTTATCCTCTTAGTGGAAAAAATAGCAAAAAATATACACCTAATGCTACAAGGAGATATCTCAGCTTTCATCAACTCGGTTGAGAGTGAAACTTTAGTATAGCAATTGAATACTGCCTAATACAAGCATCTAGATTAGAATACTGATTCTTCTAGAAGTTGTTCACGCTCCTCTTCTATTGCAATAGAGTTATCGTGATTTTTAAATAAATCTCTGATTTTTGTTTCTATTTCATTTGCAATTTCTTTATTCGCCTTGAGGTAGCTTTTTACATTTTCTCTTCCTTGCCCAAGACGCGTATTGTTATATGAATAATAAGCGCCTGCCTTTTCAAGGACACCAAGTTTTGCTCCTATATCTATTATTTCCCCAAGTTTTGATATGCCTTCATTATACATTATATCAAATTTTGCCTCTCTAAATGGAGGAGCGACTTTATTTTTTACAACTTTAACTCTCGTTTCATTACCCGTAATATTCTCTTTATCCTTTATCGCACCAACTTTTCTTATATCAAGTCTTATAGAAGTATAGAATTTTAACGCATTTCCACCAGTGGTAGTTTCAGGATTTCCATATACTACTCCTATTTTCATACGAATTTGGTTGATAAATATCAATATACAGTTTGCTTTTGAAACTGCAGAGGTGAGCTTTCGTAGCCCATGACTTAGAAGTCTTGCTTGTAGTCCCATGTGCTGGTCGCCCATATCTCCTTCAATTTCAGCTCTTGGAGTTAGTGCTGCAACAGAGTCAATAACTATTACATCAACTGCACCAGAACATACTAAATACTCAACAATATGCAACGCTTGTTCTCCAGTGTCTGGTTGTGAAATCACTAAATCATCGGTGTTTACTCCAAGTTTACGAGCATATATAACATCCAGTGCGTGCTCCGCATCGATAAATGCACATAAACCTCCTTTTTTCTGTGCTTCAGCAATTACATGCAAAGCAAGGGTAGTTTTACCAGAACTCTCAGGGCCAAATATCTCAATTATACGTCCTTTTGGCAATCCCCCAACACCCAGAGCTGAATCAAGTGCAATCGACCCTGTAGATATCGTGTCTATTTTTTCTACAGGGTTTTGCTTTAGCTTCATTATTGCACCTTTACCGAATGCTTTTTCAATTTGACTTATTGCATTATCTAGTGCTTTTTGCTTATCATTATTTCTTTCTTCTGGATTATGTGCCATGGATCATTTATTAACTTGTATAGTCTCCATGGTAATTGAACGCAACCAATCTGCCAAGGGTTTTTTAATAACGAAGAACGTTAGTTACCTAAAATTAGATAGATAGACTTTGTAGTGCGATACAAAATAACGATAGAATACAATGGTAGTGGTTTCTCTGGCTGGCAAAAGCAACAACACTCTGCTAACTCAATTCAGGAAACCATAGAAAACGCTATATTTAATTTCAGTGGCGAGAGAGTCTCTTTGCATTGTGGTGGCAGAACTGACACAGGGGTTCATGCTTTAGGGCAAGTTGCTCATTTCAATATGGAAAGGCAATTTGAGCTTTACAGAATAAGAAATGGAATAAACTATCACTTAAAAGCGATTCCTATAGTTGTGCTTAGTGCAGAAGCTGTAGATGATGCATTTCATGCACGATTTTCAGCAAAAAAAAGATATTATGAATATAGAATAATTAATCGCTACGCTCCTGCAGCTCTAGAAATCGGTTATGTGTGGCAAGTATTTAACCCACTTGACGTAAACATCATGCGTGAAGCTGCTAGACACCTGCTTGGAAAACATAATCTTTCAAGCTTTCGCTCAAAAGATTGTCAAGCTACAAATCCGGTCAGAACAATCGATGATATTGATATAGTACAAAACGGAAGTCACATATACATCAAAATATCTGCGATTTCCTTTTTACATAACCAGGTGAGGATTATTGTTGGTACTTTAGTTGAATTTGGAAAAAATAGAACTAATCCACAAGAAATGCTAAACATATTAAGTCAATGTAAAAGAAACGCCGCTGGGGTCACTGCGCCGTCTCACGGCTTATACTTAGTAAAGATAGATTACTAGCTTAAGTCCTCATTGGCATTACTATATATAGTGCACTTGGATCATCTTCATCAGTGATAATTGTAGCGCTATTACCATCTGATAGGCTGACCTTACATTTGTTTTTTATACAAGATAAAGCATCAAGCAAATAACGAGAATTAAATCCTACTTCCATAAGAGCTCCATCGTAATCCACCTCTATAGACTCAGTCGCATCACTGCACTCTTGGGAATTTGAATGTAGAGTTAATAAATTCTCTTGCAATGAAAATTTAATTGATTTTATTTTATCGGACACAACAACGGAAACTCGGTCTATAACACTAGCAAGTTTGCTACTCTCAACAATCATTTGTTTATCTTGAGACGTTGGAATAACGGCTTTGTAATCTGGAAAAGTTCCATCTATCAATTTTGATATTAGAATATACTCACCACATGTAAATTTGATTTTTCTATCTGAAAGTTTTATATTTATCTCATTACAATCATCCAATACTTTCAACAGTTCCATGATAGTTTTACGTGGAATGATCGATCCTTTGTATGTATGAAAAAGCTACAGGGCACTTTCTTTATATGGGTGTTATATAAAAATGATTAATGAACTTATTCAAAATGTTTTTGAATATTAAAGGGTAAAGTAAATTTTAAAGAAACTTTACTTGATAGCTATAAACAAGCAGTTTTACGTGCGTGATAATTAAAAAAAGAAGGAAAAAAAATATCAATAAATCACCGTTAATATATTTTTTACATAAGAAGTAAACTTACGTTTGCAGTTGTTTTTTTTGCCATAATAAGTGTTTTTTATAATATTCGTTTACACAAGATAAAGCCAGCGACTGCTGGTGTTTGATACGCGGCCGCATTTCATCAGTTTATTCAGGATCGATCTGAGAGTTTGTGTGTGTATGTATGTTTGTTACATCTTCACGCTCAAACGGTTTGACCGATTTAGGTGACAT
>NZ_JBNRJY010000625.1:0-618 GCF_059414725.1 Wolbachia endosymbiont of Tuta absoluta | reverse complement strand
CTTTTTGTTAATAGATAAGGATGTCCATGTACGCGATGATATTATAAATACTCAAAACATTAAAGAAGAAATATTATCCAAAACAAAATCAGAGCATGGGTATTTCGTAGTACCGAAGGTTATAAACGATTAAGATAAAGCAAGATTTATAACGATTTTATAGATCGATCACCTCCGTGCAAGAATATTACCTACTTACAGCATCGCAAACGTTACTCATTGTCCCGTATAATAATATTGGTGAACAAAATGTATCTATTAACAAAAAGCAGTCTGCCTAAAATAATAACGATTCAAAAAGTCTACTTACCTATCTAATTTAACCCAAAAAACCTAACTAACTACACCAGTAAGAAATATAACCATTATAAAAATAACTGAAAGACCATGATTATTTAAATTTTAAAATAACTATACTTTCTCGCTCGCCTTCTCCTACTACATATATCTATAACATAACAAAAACATTTATCTTTCTTGTTGCGTATAATACCTGACAACCTTAGTATGTATTGATCGATCATCGTTTACGTAAGTTAGGTCGATACCTGACTTGAGAAGAGATTTGAAGGCTTTGGAGGTTATGTTGATACGTTTGTTCACCAATATTATTATACG
>NZ_JBNRJY010000624.1:0-422 GCF_059414725.1 Wolbachia endosymbiont of Tuta absoluta | reverse complement strand
AATTTGGAATAAGCAGAGACAAGAACTTAAGAAAGGACAAGCTACTTTTTACCGCAGGAAAATCTATCAATCCTACGGGAAACAAAGTAAATCATAAGAAACATAGCGCATAGTGCTTTAGGAAATCATCAGACGAGGATTCGTTGTGTCGATTGCTTTGCTTTTTGTGTCAGGCACCTTTTTTACAACTACATACACTATCTAATGCGGACGAAGTCGCTGGTAAAAGCTAGTACAAGAATATGAAGCAGTTGTTTACAATACAAGGAATAACAAAAAGGGTACAGTACTCGTAAAACTGAACAATTTTCCCTATAAAACGAAAGAAATGGAACTTGCATTGTTGATAAATTAACCAACTGATCGATCTTAGTCATTTTGTTTATTGTTCCCCACTATCTATTTGTGTTACTATACTAATA
>NZ_JBNRJY010000623.1:0-347 GCF_059414725.1 Wolbachia endosymbiont of Tuta absoluta | reverse complement strand
CATTAAGCTGAGCCTTCGCGGTGGCACATTTAATTGTTTTGCATAGAAGCCAACAGTTCTTTCAATCTTATAATGTTGTTGCAATAACACGCGAAATCTATTCACTATTTCTATATAAGTGTGTTTATTAGTTTGTATTCTCTGGGTAGACTCCAAAACAAGTAAACCATCTAAAATAATACTCTCTATAGAATTATGCGCTACAGATATATACAATCCGTGATCGATCCGGCACATAATTACATACACTAATATTGTCTAAAAATGCTCTTTTTGCAGAGGTTTCGAATTTAATTACAGATCGATCGGCTAACTCCGTGCCAGCAGCCGCGGTAATACGGAGGATC
>NZ_JBNRJY010000622.1:0-442 GCF_059414725.1 Wolbachia endosymbiont of Tuta absoluta | reverse complement strand
CGGAATATGCCAAAATTGTAATTTCATTCTGCCATCGTCCCAAACCGATCTATAAATTCACCCGAATTCTTAGTATTTTGTCCCATTTTCTCATGTTGTTTAAAAAATATCGCGAAACAATATTCAAAAGATACTTTTTTTCAATGAAGTGCCGCCATGAAAATGTATGCGCTGACTTCAAAAAAGAGTTACTTACAAAGAATACAAATGAAGAAATAAAATTTTACAAAGAATGCAACAAAAAAAGGTTTTTTTCCGAATATCTGGATTTGTTTATTGAGGTAAAAATACATTAGGGAAAGAGCCGTAATATATGTAATTTATTTATTATAAACATACATGTATATCCCTTACGGGGTAGGCAGAGTGTAAACGGCCGTATAAAACCGACATTAACGCCACCGTTGACACACATTTGAGGGTCGTACAGAAAATTGTGTTT
>NZ_JBNRJY010000621.1:0-411 GCF_059414725.1 Wolbachia endosymbiont of Tuta absoluta | reverse complement strand
ACCATTGGTTTATACCTACGTTTATACCAATTTATATTTGCTGCTTTTTTATTTTCATTGCTTCATATGTCATGTTCATAATTAAATAAACTTTCTATTTACACGTGCCATGCCTAGTCCAGTAAAAAAATATGTTTTTTTCACACAACACGATGACGAATTCTGGGCTGACATCACCCGCGCAGAGTGTGGAGTGTTTGACAACTTGTGCGGGTAATCTTAGATGTCAATAGTACCTCTGCCTGCTACGCCTAGGGTCGTGGGTTCGATCGATCTTCTTTTAATAAGCCCGAAACAACATTTAACCAACCTTCTATATCACAGCCTGACCAATGTTCTGAAAAAAGCAGACATCAACTAGTAAAAAATCATCTTGCTGTATTTTATAGCTAAAGGAAATTAGGCTATTCA
>NZ_JBNRJY010000620.1:0-339 GCF_059414725.1 Wolbachia endosymbiont of Tuta absoluta | reverse complement strand
TAATTTAAATATATGATTCTAAATTTAAAAAGAGAGCAATAAAAAACCAGTTTATGAAAACTGGTTTTTTATTGCAAATATTGAAATACTCAATTGTATTATTCACCGCCAAGGGTACATTCAAAGTTGGCTTTATCTACTGAACAGCGTGCTTTTTTCAGTACTGACATCATACCTGCATCATAAATACCTTGTTTAGTCAGTTCTAAACGACCGTCACGCATTAACTTTTGATATTTAAGTTTATCTTCAGCCGTTAAATTCATCTTGTATTTTGCTGGAATGGTTGCTTCTAAACGGTTGATCGATCGACGGCAATAATATCAGGTTTGAAACGCT
>NZ_JBNRJY010000619.1:0-255 GCF_059414725.1 Wolbachia endosymbiont of Tuta absoluta | reverse complement strand
GATCAAACCATAATAAAAAACTTTTAATCTCATATCTTCTTAGTCTCTATAGACTAGACCTTCTAATGATTGTGCCGTCTTTTGCGGGGCGCGGGGGGAGAGGTAGGTAAAGCTGTTTAGTTAGTGCTTGACATTATCGATGCTTCACTATCGATAAATTCTGATGGTGCGCTAAAACGCTTGTGTTGTCTTTAATTATTATTTTTCAAAGCAAGTTAGTTAACAGTTATACAAATAAATTAATAATAATATAAA
>NZ_JBNRJY010000618.1:0-554 GCF_059414725.1 Wolbachia endosymbiont of Tuta absoluta | reverse complement strand
CAGTGTATCTTTACTGGCGGCAAAGACAATTCTTCCACTATTTGAGTATTCTTTATCTTTGTTACATTCTCAATAGTTTTTCCTTTGATCGATCTTTTGGAACAAGCAGGCATCAATCTTGATTTGAATATGCAACAAACTGAGCGTTGTATTCGAGAAATGGGGGTTGGTTTTTTATTTGCCCCTAATCATCACAAAGCAATGAAATATGCAGCGGGTCCTCGTAAAGAACTCGGTTTCCGCAGTATTTTCAACCTCCTCGGCCCGCTTACGAATCCGGCTGGGGTAAAACGCTATGTAATTGGTGTCTTTTCGACAGAACTATGCCGTCCTTTGGCTGAAGTACTCAAGCAACTAGGCGCTGAACATGCGATGGTGGTCCATTCTAAAGATGGTCTAGATGAAATCAGTCTAGCTTCCTCAACCTATGTGGCTGAGTTGAAAGATGGTGAAGTGACAGAGTGGACAATTCAACCAGAAGAAGTCGATATTGAATCGCAAACCTTAACAGGGCTTTCAGTCGAAAGTTCAGCTGAAAGCCTTGCATTAATAAA
>NZ_JBNRJY010000617.1:0-829 GCF_059414725.1 Wolbachia endosymbiont of Tuta absoluta | reverse complement strand
CTTCGGGTTCTCAAATTGTGATCCCACCTAATCTCTAGAAAGGAGCTATGTATGTAGCCTTTTGTTGGAGAAATTAAGTTCAATTTCAGAGAGATGGCGCTAGTAAGCAACTCTTAGAATAAGAATTTAGAGGTAGTTTATAACTTGAATCCCAAATTGGGCGCCAATTAGTTTAGAAAATCCTTGGGTTGATTTTTTACTCTTCTCTACTCTAATGATTGACTATTTTTTTTTGATATATTAGAATGTTTCTTTGATACTCACGCTTCTTTAGGTCTGCTAGAAGCAATTTCTTTAGAAATAACCGGTTGTACCTTTTTTTCGTATGCTCTGTGTTTGGTATTTTCTTTTGTACAATAAATTGTTAAATAAATAAATAAGTTTCGTTGAAAATGTGTCAATGTCAGAGTAGAGTGACTTGTTAATGGCTTAAAGAAAAATGCTTTTATGATATTAAAGAATTGTTATCATTAGACAATTTTTCCAATTAATTAACTTATGAAATTTGCATGCGAATAGTATAAGTTAGCTAAACATGTATCGTACTGAAATAATTTATGTAAACATCCTATATACCATGTTTATGCAAATAAATAATTATTGTATTGTATTGTATTGTATCAAAATACGTGCAATACGTCACAATCACGCCACCTGCGCGCACAGCTGCGAGCGCGTCATGCGCGCGCCCTACCAAGTGCGCCACACGCTACGCACCGCTACGGCTAGCAGCTGCGTGCTACGGGCTGCCTACGCGCCAATCCCTGTCGGTGGCTACGCGCTTTGGGCTACCTACGCACCAATCCCTGCCGGTGGACTGCGCTACGCG
>NZ_JBNRJY010000616.1:0-982 GCF_059414725.1 Wolbachia endosymbiont of Tuta absoluta | reverse complement strand
CTGGTGCAATTGCTATGAGAACTGTGATAATAGAATTCATGATTCCAATAAATTTTACTGCTTCGTTGCCTTTATAGCTGTCTGCAATAATTGCAAACACAACTACAGATGTGCTAACACCAATGCCTTGAATAAAGCGTCGTTGTTCCGTATCATCCTTGTTACTACACTTCCAGTTTCAAATTGCAAATGGCTGGCACATTTTATTCACTATTAACGGAAACAACAATTCATTCGAGAGTATTATATGACTAGCCCGATGACTAATCCTCACAAGACACTTATATTTGTTTTCTATTTAATATGTATTTGTTAACTAAAATGTATATGAGTATTAATATCAGATATTTAATGTACTATTGTTTTATTATGCACTAACAGTGCTATATTAATATCATGCTGCGGGCGCTAACATTTTTTAAATTTCTTTTTTTATTTCATTTATCTGCTATTTAGTTCCCATAGCACATGCTATGCTTAGTTTGGGGCTAGATGGCACTTCGTGAATTATCCATTATATTAATTTAGAATTGGCAATGGTCACCTCGTTTGACATGCTGGACATCGGACGCATACCTCCCCCAGGGTACGCCATGAGGCACGATCGATCAAAATCTTAAAAAATGCGATTCTGCCTCCCATACTACTACTTATGCGTTGACGTCCAAAGAATATACTGACCAATGTTATGTTCCCCAGGCAAATTAGGTTTACCAGGAATGAGACAGTAACATAAAAAATATTACCTTGTCTCAATATCGCACTTATGACCGACAATCCTCAATTTCCCTATAGTGATCGATCGTATAGATTTTTGTTCGTAATGCCAAGCGCTCTGACATTTTTTTGTTAAAAAGTACAACTATAATCCCATAGAGAACTAGACAATGATCGATCGTGCCTCATGGCGTACCCTGGGGGAGGTATGCGTCCGATGTCCAGCATGTCAAACGAGGTGACCATTGCCAATTCTAAATTAATA
>NZ_JBNRJY010000615.1:0-333 GCF_059414725.1 Wolbachia endosymbiont of Tuta absoluta | reverse complement strand
AGCAGTCGCTACTCGTGAGTCAGGCAAGGAGCACGTCGCTTCTTATACGGTATGCTCAGTATTCTGAAGCCCAACTTTCACTTTTGACAATATAAAATCGTAACATTCTGGTAACATTTTATATACGTCGTGAAAACGATCGATCGTGGATTGGATTAGGGCAGCATCTGCTGAGATAGTATAGACAGCCGATTTAGTCAGTTCTTTTTTTCTTGTGGGACACCGAGTCGACGAATGACCCGATAAACCCTGGTGCCGAGGAAAATAGATTCGGAGCGCACGTTCAGTCGTCGATCGATCCAAGTAGTCAAGCACTGGGATGACACCCTTATT
>NZ_JBNRJY010000614.1:0-939 GCF_059414725.1 Wolbachia endosymbiont of Tuta absoluta | reverse complement strand
AATTTTTGCAAAATGGCTGGATTATGTGGCAACTTTTGATAAAAGCATTAGGATTAAGCTCGATTCGACGAGCATAAGTGGATAAAAAGGGAATACTTTCAGCATCATGACTGTGGGTTAGGAATATCCTTATAATATTCTAGAGTTTTTAGGGTTCCGTACCTCATAATGTAAGAAACGGAACCCTTATTACTTTGTTGTCCGTCCGTCTGTCCGTCTGTCACGACCCTTTATCTCGAGATCGAGTAAAGATATCGAAATGAAATCTAAACCATGTGATCAGGTCTAGGGCCACTTAAAATTATTAAAAAATCATGCTCGTAGCGAAACGTTAAAAATAAAAAGTTCATTTGTGCTTTATTTGTGTTTTGACCCTGTCTAGGGAATCAAAACTCAAAGGGTACTTCCAGTAGGTATCGAAAATACAGAAAGTACGTATTAAATACAGAAATTTTTTTAAGGGGCAGCTAAAAAAGCTTTAAAATTAAGGCTAGTAGTTCAAATGAGTGTTCACGCACTGCCATCATAGTCTGCTCGCAATACATTCCACTCGCGTTCGTGCTACCGTTTCTTTGACTCGCGCACTATAAGCCGACATTCGAGGGAGGGAGGACGGAAAGTGGCAGCGGCATGGCGAGTAACCTTGTAGCATTGCGACCTCCGGGCATCGCACTATTTTGTCACACTGTCCACCACCAACTTCTGCCTCATCTTACACATTTGAATTTTGAATCGCTGTCGTTCCAAGACGCCATTTTCCAGCAGATCGATCTGCAAATAAATAAAAAATTTAGGAAGCTTGTATTTTTACCCACAAGTATAAAAGGTTCTTTGGCAATAATTTTCCTTATTCTCTCTGCAATAGTATACGCATCTGATACATTGGTATCTGGCATTACAACAACAAATTCCTCACCACCAAACCTAGCTAATAAATCT
>NZ_JBNRJY010000613.1:0-635 GCF_059414725.1 Wolbachia endosymbiont of Tuta absoluta | reverse complement strand
GTTTTTTATAGCAAACCAATAATGCTCAATTTTGTTGAAATCTGGAGAATATGGAGGAAGATATAAAATTTCTGCACCAACTCCTTTAGCAAATCTTATTAGACTTATGAAAAGTAGCATTATCAAGGATAACAGTTTGTCCAGGTTCCAAAATCGGTGTCAGAAACTGCTCAAACCATTTATTAAAGATATCCATATTGCAGTGGCCTTTAAAGGTTAACGGAGCAATTATTTTTCTTCCACTTAAGGCTGCAACCATGCTAATTCGTTGAGTTTTCTTTCCAGATTTTAGGGCATAAAACCGCTGTCCTTTCTGGCAATACCCATAGGTTCAGTGTTATCAATGCCAGACTCATCTATATACACTAATTCTTTAGGTTCTTTTGTTGCTATAACCTTTGAAAATTGAGCTCGCTTTTCTTCATTTCTTTCTTGATATCCGTAGGTCTTTTTTTTCTTGTGAATCCTATATTTTTAAGTGCTCGATGAATTGTTTGTCTACTAATATTGCCCCAGCATCTCTGACTGAGTTTTGCCACCTTGCTCATTTGCAAATTCGGCAAATGCATTCCAGTCGGTAATTTTATGCCACGCTTCCAAGCTTTTTTGATTGAAAATCTCCCGTTTTCTCACGT
>NZ_JBNRJY010000612.1:0-1131 GCF_059414725.1 Wolbachia endosymbiont of Tuta absoluta | reverse complement strand
ATACTCTTATCAGAAAGCTGTTTAAATGCACCTTCAAGACTTGTAGACCGACCTATATTGATCCACATAAAATAGATGCATTGTAGTTTGTATATCAGAAAATTCCAAGTAGCTTGTTCCTTGTTACACAATCCTAAGACCTAAACTGAGTTTCTGCTTTAAGATCGATCGGAATTCGGAATTTCCATTCGTCCGACAGACGCATGCATTACGGTGCGTTAAAAATACGCAGCAACATATGACAAGCCGGAAAACTACCTAACGTTCTTAGATGAAAGATTAGTCTTCAAATCATTTATCTAAGCTAACGTCAAATGTCTAACAACAATTGCCTTGGGCACCACACGGTGTGCGTTTGGAGTTAGTATGTACGTGTTTACTTATTGCACATACATATCTATTGTGCTACCTATTTTTAGACTTAATTTATATACATACACACTCACACATAATATCACGCCTGTAATCCCTTGCGGGGAAGCGCAAATAGCCGCAAAAAACAGACATTGACGCCACGTCTGACAAAGATTTGAGCATCATTCGGAAAATTGTGTATCGCACAAATGACAGGTTGTCATTTATCGCCTAAGATTTCAATACACACCCTTGAGTCCCGTAGTCGCCTCTTACGACTCCCAAGGGAAAGAAATCGGGTGATGCTATTCTAAGCCGGCATTACACGGCATAAATAGACTTAATATAAACTGAAATTATCATTACATTACCAGTGTATGCGTATATAACTTCATGCTCATTCATGCATCATGTGCTTACACGGTCTAGTCTTACCTTCATTTTATGCACTACTCTCTTCTTCTTTTTGATTTCTCCTCCACCCAAAGGTTTTCTGGTAGCTTTCAGCGATAAGGCCGCCTTTGCGCATTTTCGTGTTATTTACTCCTGTTATTTACTTGTGTTTTGAATGTGCAATAAAGTGTTTTTACATACTTACTTACTTACTCATTTTCGCCAAGCGAGTGATGCATAATATTCGACATACTGTAGAACGGTTGGGTGGCGTTCCACAATGGAAAATCAATTTTCACGGCTTTCCCGAGGGAAGTTGAGGCTCGTCAGCGGCAGCTCGTTAGCCGAAGATGCTTGGTTTCGATAACAACCAATTTTTAACCA
>NZ_JBNRJY010000611.1:0-1601 GCF_059414725.1 Wolbachia endosymbiont of Tuta absoluta | reverse complement strand
GAAAATTTCGTCATCCTAGGAGGGAGAACAAGTGACTCTTTGGCACTCCCAGAATAAAATAGGAGGTTCCCAAAACTTAGGTCCTTTTTTGTACCTGCCCTATGTCACTTTACTGAGCATTTTTTTTACTTAAAGACATGTATATTAGATTTATTTTTAAATTTCATGTCACATATTTAATCGAAATTTAAGATTTGTACACTTTTTTCAGTCGCCGGTCAAATGACTATATATATATATTTAATTGATCGTTACTTTTTTGCATAATTTTAGAATTTTCAATTAAATTCAATTTCAATATGATGTGGTGGAGGCAGGGTAGAACAGCACCACACTATGTCAAGTTCTATCTCTGCTCTGGCTGGTCGCGTTGTATCTTAGGCTTGTTGCGAAATCTCTGTCGCTGCGCCGATTCTCTGGCTGACTACATGGTCTCTCTGGCTGGTTGCTGACTACATTGTCTCTCTGGCTGGTTGTGTAATGTCTCAGGTCAGTTGCGTCGTGTCTCAAGTTGGCTATGTCGTCTTTTTGGTTGTATACGCTGCGTCATGTCACTGTCATTACTGGCTGGCTGTGTCATGTCTGACTGGATGACACTGTGTCATCCCTCTGGTAGGCTGCGTCGTCTGAGACCAGCAATTTGTTAAAGTCCTTAGAAAATTGCTCTACAACCGCCGGTTTGAGGGTAAATTACTCGCAAAATAAAGATCAGCCACTGAGCCCAAATACATTTAGCTTCATCTATGCATACAATACTGCACGAGCAGCATAGGCTGATACGCTCAAGGAAATAGAAGAGACTATCTCAGCAGCACTGACTAATAGAAGTTCATACTACGTCAATAACTGCCTAAAACCAAATCCCGCTAAGAGGCAGAACTGTGTATTTAAACACAAAAAAAGACAAATAACCGCCATATTCTTGGCAGAGCAACCAAAATATCTGGGGAAATACTAGATAGGGCTTTGACGCACAAACCCAACTGCGAGTCAATCAAGAAAAAGTCGCTGCTTGCAACAACCTACTGCAAAAATCCACTTCGACCAAAAGGGGAGCTTAACCTGAATTCTTAAGAACGACTAGATTAGTATTTTGTTATTCTGCTGGAGAATATGGAAGACCAGTGTTGAACTACTTTGCTCATACCAACCCACTTACTTACTGGGTTGGTAAAAACAGCTCTTAACCAAACGTGTGAAATGAAATGAAATGAAATGAAATGAAAAATAAGTTTGAAATGAAACTTATGAATGAAACGTAGAATCGTAACTGATGAATTTCAACCGATTTCTACTAGTAAGTTGTAGTCACTAGCAGGACTTGCTTAACCCAGCGTTTGCAGAGAAATGGCAAGCTCTGTCAAAAAAGCTAAGCAGGAGTTAACTACAAGGCAGTCTATGTTTGGTTGTTGTTCAGCCTCTCGTAGACTTAAAAGCCGGAGAAGATTTTGAACGGTGTTGTACTACTTACAGAGGAATTGTCAGCGTCCATGACAGGGCGGTGGGGTTTGCTATAGAAAATAGAATTAGGAAAAACATTCCTCTATTCACATCTTTTCGTCATGCTGTCGATTCTTACTTCTTATGATTTTTTTGGACTA
>NZ_JBNRJY010000610.1:0-15446 GCF_059414725.1 Wolbachia endosymbiont of Tuta absoluta | reverse complement strand
GATCCAATAGAGCGTGATTGATATCTTGCTAGTAATAGTGTAACAGCTTTTATTAAGATATTTTTTGCCATATGGCAGCAATAACAAAGTTAGAAAATTGATGGCTGAATATGTTGGCATTGATAAACAGTATATTATGCTTCAAGCAATATTTACTTTAGTAGCTTCTACAACTTTTTTTAGTATATTGGTGCTATGTACCAACAGCAGTATTTGCACTTGCTACGTGTTTCTTTGTTAAAAATGATGTACATGCTGCATTTTCTGCAAAAGAACTTTCTCCTGAGTTTGCCGAAATTATTACTGAAAAAGTAGTAAATAATGTTGAGCTCAATGCAGAAGACAACTCTCAATCGAGAAGCTACTTGTATGAGACTGTGTTATATAGCGAAACTAGATTTCACTTTTACACACCTAGATAAGGGGTAAAAGCAGATACTAGAATGACGAAATCGTTATTCTGCTACGCATTATCGCCGTATAACTATAGCTATATATGAACTAAAAAAGTAATATTCACTAGATCTTAATATTTTAGATCTATATTTCAATAAAATATTACAATTAGTATGAATGATCCATTTAAAAGTGAGGATTATAAAAAAAATCTCGATTCTCTGATCAAAGCTATAAAGCTAGGGAATTCAGAGAAACAATATGGTAAAACAGTAACAGATTTATCTCATGCTTTAGAGGGTTTTACAGATAAGGCAGAAGATGTAGCTAAACTTGTTATACGTGATGACTTGAATAATTGTGTAAAGAAGGCAAATAAAAAGCCATTAATTCTTAGGATATTCAATAGAATATTAGGAAGAGATGTTTCGATTAGGAATATAAGTAATTTTATAAAAGATAAATTGCCTCCTTCAACTGCTAGAACAGCAATCGAATATACAGATGTTATTCAAAAAATTTCAGATTTAGAGCGAATAGAAAGAAGTCAAGATAAATATAGGTCATATGGAATAAATTTAGAAAATAGACAGCAAAAGAAAAATCTCTTATATGAGCGAGAAGATTCAGGTTATGGAGGTTCATTAAACGAAGATCCTGAGTATGAAGAAATATCAAATTATCAAGAGGAAAAGAGCAAATCTTTAACAAAAGATTTGCGTAATCTACAATCAATTAAAGAGGAGCCGATTTATGCAACAATTCCTAAAGAACATATAGAAGCAAAAAGAGAAAATAGGAAGAAACAACAACTTCAATCTCTTGCACCACCAAAACCACCAAGAGTACCACCAGTACCAGAGAAAATGTTTACTATCAATCAAAAAATTAGACAAGAACCGAAAAAAGATAAACCTGCAGTACCACCAAAGCCTAAAGATTTAGGCGAAAAAGTAAGCACAGAGCAAAAAATAGTAGTGGAAAAATCAGCTGAGAGTAACCCTACACTACCACTAAAATCTGAAAATCAAGATGGTAAAGAATCAGCAAAAAAAGCTGATGGACCAAAAGTACTAGTAGTTGCTATGAAAAAAGAAGTGACTCGCGAGAGTAGTAAAGTAAAGGCATTAAAAGAAAGATTTGAGCGAAATCAAGTAAAGAACGTGTTGCCTGCTGAAAACAAAACTGCTTCAGTAACACAAACGGATATCAGTGTGAAGAGAAAACAATCTCGTTCATTTCCAGTAGGGAATAAAAAATCTTCGATCAACCATCTTGCCAGCAAAAATTTACCTTCCACGAATGTAAGTGTAAAAGAAATGGTTAAAAAATTTGAAGGGAGAAAAGGTGAAAGATAGTAATATTTGGGTATTTCCCTACTCATGAAAATTAGCTCTTATCATAACATTTTTACAGCCATAAGAGGAAGTTTTTATAAAATTGGGGCTAAAGAAAACTTGCATGTAAATGTATCAAGGTATAAAATTATAAATATTAAGAATGAATAGGTTAGTTATGAATCTTGTAACAAAATCCGCTATCGATTTTACTGCTTCGGCTGTTCTTGCTAGTGGAAAAATAGTTGATGATTTCTGTTTAAGTAAACATATAAAGGATAAGTATGCTATCCTTTTTTTCTATCCACTTGATTTTACTTTTGTCTGTCCAACTGAGTTGATATCATTTAGCAACAAAATAGAAGATTTTTCAAAACGTGATGTTGAAGTGATAGGAATAAGTATAGATTCAAAATTTTCACATTATAAATGGCGAAACACTCCAGTTAATGATGGTGGTATTGGAGAGGTTAGCTACAATTTAGTGTCTGATATCAAAAAGTCTATATCAAGAGACTATGGGGTCTTATATGATGACTCAATTGCACTAAGAGCAACTTTTGTTATTGATGATAAATTTGTTGTACGTCATCAATCGATAAATGATTTTCCTTTAGGGCGTAATATCGATGAATTCATTAGAATCATTGATGCAATAAAACATAATGAAGAGCATGGTGAAGTATGTCCAGCAGGGTGGAAAAAAGGCAAGCCTGCGATGCAGGCAAGCGATGAAGGAGTGGCTGATTATCTAAACTCACACAGTGCAGAATTATAAATTGAGTACAAAAGTTCTTATTATTGGATCTGGAGCAGCGGGTTATGCTGCTGCTATATATGCAGCACGTGCAAATTTAGAGCCAATTGTAGTAACAGGAATGCAACCTGGTGGTCAGCTTACAATTACTACGGATGTTGAAAACTATCCAGGTTTTATTTCTATACAAGGTCCAGAACTCATGGAACAAAAGAGGTTGCATGCAGAGAAGGCGGGAGCAAGAATAATAGACGATGAGATAAAAAGTGTAGAACAACTTGAGGATTCTAATGAGTATAGATTTAGATCTTGTGGTAATGCTAGTGACTACTATTCGAATGCAATTATAATCGCAGCTGGTGCGCAAGCGAAGTGGCTTGGCCTGGAGAGTGAAAAGAAATTTCAAGGTTACGGAGTTTCGGCATGCGCAACTTGTGATGGTGCATTTTTTAGAAATAAAGTTGTAGCTGTGGTTGGTGGTGGAAATACTGCTGTTGAAGAAGCAATATTTTTAACTCGATTTGCTAAGGAAGTTATATTGATACACAGGCGTGATAAGTTAAGAGCAGAGAAAGTAATGCAAGACAGGCTCTTTAAAAATGATAAGATAAAGGTAATATGGAATCATACCGTAGAGCAGATTCTTGGAGAAGAAAATCCTAAAAAAGTTACTGGCATTACAATTAAATCGACAGACATCAATAAAACCCAGGAATTGAAAGTAGATGGAGTGTTCATTGCAATTGGGCATGCACCAAATACAGGTATTTTTAAGGGCTTTGTTGAAATGGATCAGCAAGGTTATATAATTACGAAACCTGGAACAACTCTAACCAGTAGGGCAGGGGTGTTTGCCGCTGGCGATGTTCAAGATAAGGTATATCGCCAGGCAGTAGTTGCCGCAGGAACAGGGTGCATGGCTGCACTTGATGCAGAAAAATTTTTGGAATCATAATTAGTTCTAAAATTTTTAACTAAATTACTTGCAATTTTCTTTGTTTTTTTTATAATTATGTTAATAAATTATAGGTTGAGGAGAATTTAGTATGCTTTCGGGAAGTAATGTAGATTTTAGAAGAAGGGTTGTTAGTGATGTAGGATTACGAACTCAAAATCAAACAACTTCAGGACAATCAACAACAAAATTATTTAAAGCTATTGATGATGAAAATCTAGGGGATTTTAAGCGAGCTCTGGCAGAAGGTGCGAATGTTAATGCGTTTGATGAGGGATATACACCATTAATGACTATTATCATGGGTGGTGATGATAGTCCTACAAACTTAAAAATGATGACTTTGCTTTTACAGCACCAGAATTTAAATGTTAATATTCAAGAAGCTAAAGAACTCAATACAGCTCTACATCTAGCTTTTCGTATGGAAAATAGGAGTTTCGTACAGATGTTACTTAGACATCCTGAATTGAATCCAGTCATTAGAAATGATTATGAAGATCGTTATGGGAGCAGAAAAAGTTACACTCCTAAAGAATATATTGAACAAATTGGGAGAGAGCAGGAGAAAGATTTTTCACATCTTACAAAAGAAATACAAAAAGCACAAACAGGAAAACAATTATTGAATGCTCTTTCTCATGGAAATTTCCATGAAGCAAAAAGACTATTAAATGAAGAATTCAACCCTAATTGCTGGAAAAGAAATTTCAATGGAGAAATAGAAACGCTGCTTAGCCTGATTATCAAATCATGTTTACAAGGAATAACACAAGATAACGAGGAAGTATTGACTAAACTTTTAGAACATAAAGACCTAGATTTTAATCAAATAAAACCGATACCAGCTATAGAGCAAAATCCATGGGTGAAGCAAATAATTGAGCAAGTTATGAAGGAGCGATTAACTGATGCTATTAATAGAAAAGATTTGGGTGATGTAAAAGAATTAGTAGAAGATCACTGCTTCATAAATCGTGCAATTGTCAACGCTGTGTTGGGGAATGTTAATAATCCAAGTGAATCTATTAAAAATTATCTCAATGAGAAATTTCCTGCAAGTGCAGAGCAACCTGTAGCAAATACACATAATGTTCAATCAGAAATAAACGATGAGTTTATTGCTCAAGAATTGCAGCGACTTGAAAACCTGGAAGGTGAACTTGAAAGAACAAAGGCTCAACTTGCAGAAAAAGAGCAAGAGTTGAATAGGACCGTAGATGAAAGAACAAGAGACACTGACAAAATTTCACAGTTAGAAAAGGAGTTGAGACAAGTAAGGCAGGGTAATCAGGAAAGAATTCACACTCTCACTGATCAAGTAGCTCGACTTACTAGAGAAAAAAGTCAACTTAAAAACCTTAGAGATGAGCTTGAAAGAACAAAAACTCAACTTAGAAAAAAAGAGCAAGAGTTGGATAGGGTTGTAAGTGAAAGAGACACTAACAAAATTTCACAGTTAAAAAGGGATTTTAGTCAACAGAGATCAGAACTTCAAACTCAAAATCAAGACTTAAATAACAAAAACAGAAAACTTTCAGAAGCAAGCATTTATAATAGAAGGCAAAGTAACTATGCCTCTGCCTCTTTTGTGTTATCTGGAGCGTTTGCTATTGGTGCATGTTTAACAATATCGAATTTAGAAATATGTATTTCACTTGCTGTAGCTGCATTTGTCTTCCTTACAATTGGATGCTACTGTTCATATAAAGCAAGTACAGTACTGAGTGATGTGATAAGCACTGAATTTGGTAATGTTATCAGTTTAAGATAGAGTTAAGGTTTTTACTTCTTGTCTAAGCTCTTCTGAAAATTTTTGTACATCCTGAAAATACCTTGATAATTCGAGTGAATGTAAACCTGAGTGGTTTCAAGACTGAAATAGTTGTTGTAAACTTGCTTCTATTATCTTTTAGTTCAAGAAATTAAAAGTTTAACGATGAGAATTATAATTACAGACCAAAGTAAAAAGTAGGCTTTTCCATTTGATTTATTTTTCACCTGTAATTTTTTGTCAGCTATTAGGTTTAATTTTTCTATAAGGCTAAATATTCCCTGAATTGCTTTTATGGGATAAGAGCTTTTAATTTTTTCCCTATACCCTATTTTACTTTCATGTTGATTGTTTATCCATGTTTCAACTACTTTCCACATATTGATTTCTGGATAGACTTTCCTACATGTTCCTTCTAATAAAATCATAGTTTTCTGCAGCAATAACAATTGTGTTTGAACTTTCATATCAAAATCACCAGTTATTTTTAGTAGCTGAGTAAGTAATCGAGCAAATGAAATCTTCTGTATAGGCTGTCCAACAATGGGCTCACCTATTGCTCTGCAAGCTGTAACAAAATTTCTATGCTGTGATGGAACATAACCGGCTCTAAAGTGCATTTTTGCAACGTGATCATAATCCCTATTTAAAAAGCCTTTGAGTATCTCTATAACGTAATAGCATGTCTCACGATCTATTCTACCCATGATTCCACAATCCAGGGCAATAATATTGTTATTACTATCGATCATTAAATTTCCAGGATGCATATCAGCATGAAAAAAACAATCCCTATATACCTGATTACAAAAAGATTCTATAAGATTGATAGCTATTTGCTTTCGGTTATTCAGCTTTTCAACTTCGTATATTGGTATAGCTTCCATCCATTCTAATGTTAAAACCTTTTTTGAAGTTCTACTCCAATCTATTTCAGGTACGTAGAAACCTCTGTCATGTTTAGTATTTTCCTTCAGTTCCGAAGAGTGGGCAGCCTCAAAGCGTAGATCTAACTCTAATCGGCAAATTTCAGCAAAAGTTTTGACTAATTCAACTGGCTTCAGCCTTTTTGATTGTTCACTAAATTTTTCTGCAATTTCTGCAAGCCAAGAAAGCATTTTTATATCCCTTGAGAATGTTTTCTCAATATTTGGCCTCAAAACCTTTACAGCAACTTCCTTACCCTCAATTGTAACTGCTCTATGCACCTGAGAAATTGATGCTGCTGCAATTGGCTTTTCAGAAAAACTTGAAAAAATATCGCTTAATTTACAATTAAACTCACTTTCTATAGTTTTAACTGCTATTTTATACGAAAATGATGGCAATCTATCACATATCAATAGCAAGTTATTTGTTATGTCCTCATTTAAAATATCAGTGCGTGATGAAATGGATTGCCCAAATTTAATGAACACCGGACCTAATCTTTCAAGAGCACGCTTTAGTTTATGACCTTGTATTTTATTTATTGATTTTTTTGATGGTGGAAGTAAATAAGGTAACACATTGTAGCGTGTTAGCACTGTAGTTATTTGCAGAAGACGTAGAATATTTTGAATCATTTCGCTGCGTAACTGCCAAATATTTCATTTATCTCCATAATTTCATCAGGTTTACCTTGATAATAGATAGTATTATTTATGCAAATTATGTAATCTGAGGATGGTAGAGCAGAGTTAAGGTCATGAGAAGTCATGAGAATCGACACTGATCGTTCTTTTGCGATTTTATTTATAATATCATAAAATTTAGATCGTGCGTTAATATCCATTGCACTGACTGGCTCATCTAAAATGATCAAATCAGATTCTGAAATTAAACAGCGTGCAAGCAGCAGTAATTGTGTTTGTCCTGCAGAGATTTCTAATACTTGATTTTTTAGGATGTTACCGATACCAACCAATTCTATTGCTTCTGTAACAATGGGTTGATTTTTCTTCAATTTCTTCGAGGAGCTATTGAAAAGGAAAGACTCAACTGTTATTGGCATCAAATTACCAATACTAAAATTTTGTGGCATATAGCTAATTTTTATATTGTCAGCGAATACAATACTGCCAATAAAACCTTTATTTATACCAGCAACTGCTTTCACTAAAGAGGTTTTACCTCCGCCATTTGGACCAAGTATTGTAACTATATCTCCTCTTTGTACTGATATGTTGATATTATCAAGAACTTTTTTGTTACCGTATGAAAGAGTAAGGTTTTCTATTTTTAGAATGCAGTTATTGACACTACTTAATTTTTTGGCAAAAATTGACTTCTTCTCAACATTTATATGAGACATTTACTGTTTTTTTTTCTATTACTTTCATTTACATTATACTACAATAGTGCCTTTTCATCCAATTTAAAAATTGTAGCTACAATCAAACCTATACACTCACTTGTAGCTTCTGTTACAGATGGAATTTCAAAGCCAGAACTACTAATGTACGAAGTAGTGTCTGAACATAACTACATGCTCAGGCCTTCAGACGCAAGTAAATTAGAATCTAGCAATATTATATTTTATATCGATGATTCTTTGGAAACATTCATTAAAACTTTCGCTAAAGAAAATAAGAAGTTAATACCGCTATCAAGTGCAATCGATCTACTTCCTGCTCGAACACATTCATTTTCTAGTCACATTCAAGATGAAAAAGATTTGCATATTTGGCTGAGTCCTGAAAATGCAAAAAGTATGATACTTTCTATCAGTGCAACATTATCTAATATAGATAAAGAAAATGCCTATCGATACAATACTAACGCAGAGGAGGCTATAAGAAAGATAGACCAAGAAGTAGAAAAAATTACGAAAGAATTGGATGAGTTAAAAAATCAAAAATACATAGTTACTCACGATGCTTATCAATATTTCGAAAAATATTTTGATTTAAGTTACCCAAGCGCCATTCTTTCTATAGAAGAAGATTCTTACATAGGTATGAAGAGTTTAATGAAATTAAAAAAGGTAATGAAAGAGGAAAACGTTAAATGTATTGTTTCTCATTCACGAGAGGATAGCATAAAGCCTAATGTCTTTTCTAGTGACGTAAAAATGGTGATTCTTGATCCTATTGGATCAGATGTAGAGCCTGGAAAGGATGCATATCTAGATATAATCAGCAGCATTGCACAAAATTTCAAGTCTTGTTTCACTGAGTAATGAGTTCTTTTATCTATTCAGATAGCATTGCAAACTTAGTGCTTTCTATTCCAATCACAGCTATACCGACATTATCTACCAGAAGTATATCATCCCAGTCTGGGATTCAGTTAAGTTGGTAAGCATAAAAATATTATGTTAAAGCACAACGTTCTTGATGAGATTAGGGCAAGCCAATGTCAGCTACTTGAATGACACCATTTGCTATGCCCTCAAAAATGAATGCTCGTACAGCTGTGTGCCAGCTACTTGCATCTGCTATTTTTACTCATAATTATCTTGCCTGAACGAACTTAAATTCAAGTAGTTAATCATAGAAACAAAAAAAAGAAGATAACCAATATCTTCTTTTACTCTAATTAAAAAGACATTGAATTGTAATTGTCTATTTCATCTGATATAAGCGATAATTTTATGCTCTCAAAACGGAGATTACTTGCAATATCTGTTAACTGTTCACTAAGTGTTACTTTTTCTGGTGAATGGTGTTCAGGAGCTTTAATATTTCTATTACAGTCAGCCTTACACCAAGATCTATTAATTTTTGTCAATAAATCATTACCCTCGTATTTATTTTCACACTGTCTGTGGCACAAATTAAGTAAATCAACACCATGCAATGTCAATGAAGCAGAATCTTGTGTAAATTTTACCATAATATAATCCTTAATCTTATTATATCTATATTAACATATAAATGTGAATATTATACTAATATAGTTACTTTTTATGGCAAGTGGTTTTTGGTTATTTTCTAAACTTTCTTTATAAAAACCATAGGCGCCTATTGGTTTTTAGCTAAAGTAAAGATCAAGTATCTGGAATTCTGGACATAAAATCCTCCTGTGTAAAAAAGATTAGAAAAAAAGTGCGGCGCACATACGACAGAGATTAAGTATGTGTGTGCACCTACGTACGCTGAAGAAGATACGCCACATTTTTTAATGAATTTAATGAAAAAAGTCTGCAGATAAAGATAAATTTTGAGCTCTTAAAATATCTTTTACTATGATTATAGTCAGATTTAAAATATGCGCAAGCAATTTTTTTCTGTAAAAGTTTAACAAAAGAATTCAAAAGTTTGTGAACAACCTCTAAGTGTATGGTCCCAGAGTGTGATGGTATATAGACTATCTGGATCATTTAAAGTGTCAGATCAAGTCCCATTTAAGCAATAAAAAGACCAGATCAGGACAAAAACGCTACCATTTTCAGCCCTTATTCAGGTGGCTCAATTTCCCGTAACTTATATAAGTTACCGTAATCTTTCAAAACCTCAAACAGACTTTCTCTAATGCAAAACAGTATAACTAGTGAGCAATAAGCTACACTCCTTTTAGCTGTAAGCTTTGCATGATAATATACTTACTTTAATTTTTCTTCTTTAAATAATACGTGTCTTCTGACCACTGGGTCATACTTCCTAAACTCGAGCTTCTTGGGAAGGTTCTTAGGATTACGTTTTTTTACACAAAAATAGCCTGTTAGTTTCTCTTCTCCAGTTTTTGTTGTTTTAGTTGCAGTGCTAACTAGCTTGACAAGCAAAGAAGCATTTTTTTTCGCCATAATTGTTAGTGACATAATAAACTCTATGCAAGTTTATTACGCAAAACACTGAAAGTCAACCCAATAATGCAGATCGCAAAATTCTTGACAATCAATAATATATTAAGTAGTATAAGAACGTTTCAGAATGAAAAGTAGACGGTAAATAAGTGGTGAGTGATGGCAAAAGGTTATTGTTGATAGAAAGTACTACCTGTTCTAACGAGGTAAGGGTTGCCCTACTAGTTAATGGTAGGGTTGTAGAGTTTGAACAAGAATTCAAGGAAAAAAAACAATTAAGAGGTAATATATACGTTGCTTATGTAAAGCGTATAGAGCCTGCTTTGCAGGCCGTGTTCATTGAGTATGGAAAAAATAAGCAAGGTTTTTTGTCTTTTTCTGAGATATCTCTAAATTATTTTAATATTCCAGAAAAAGAGAAGGAAATTTTCCCTGATGAAGACTATTCGAGCGGTGTGGACTGTTCAAATGATAATTGCACAGAAGAAGGCCTAGATTCTACAGCTAGTAATGAATCCAGCAGTGGTTTTGTGAGGGAGGTACCTTTACATAGAAAATATAAGTTACAAGATGTGATTTCAGTAAATCAAAAGTTATTGGTTCAATTAACTAAAGAAGAACGAGGAAATAAAGGAGCTTCATTTACAACATACGTAACTTTGGTCGGTAGATACTGTGTTTTCATGCCCAATTCCATAAGTAGGGGTGGAGTATCTCGCAGAATTGAAGATACCAACGTTAGAAAACAGTTAAAGGATATATTAAATTCAATAAATTTACCAAAAGGCTCAGGTTTAATAGTAAGAACTGTTGGTGCAGGAAAAAGTAAGAAAGAAATTGAGCAAGATTACAATAATTTGACCTTATTATGGCAAAATATCCAGCAAAACTTCTCTTCTTTAAATGTTCCATCATTAATTTACAACGAAGCAGATGTAGTTATGAGATCTGTACGTGACTTTTGTAGTAATGATACAGAAATTATAGTATCTGATAGAGAAGTTTGTGAAGCGGTAAGAAAATACACTAAAAATGTGTTACAAGGAAAATTGCGTCCTAGATTATATAGAGGTTCTGTTCCAATCTTTACTTACTATCGAGTCGAAGATCAAATTTCTGAATTATATAGCAATAGAGTAGAATTGCCATCTGGTGGGTCTTTGGTGATAACCTTAACTGAGGCATTTGTTTCAATAGACGTAAATTCAGGGAAAATGACAGGAGAAGATAACATAGAAGAAACAGCTTATAGAACTAATATGGAGGCATTATCTGAAATATCAAGGCAAGCGAATCTCAGGGGCTTATCAGGGTTAATAGTTGTTGATTTTATTGACATGTTGAAACTTGAGTATTGCAAAAATGTTGAATTTGCTATCAAGCAGGCGTTTAAAGATGATAAAGCTAAAGTTCAATTTAGCTTTATCAATGACTTTGGTTTAATGGTCTTTTCAAGACAAAGAATTAAACCAAATATACAGGAAATTAATACTACAGAGTGCTTACGCTGTAAAGGTATTGGAAGAGTGAAATCAAACGAAGTGGTTGTTGCATCGATACTAAGGGATTTGCAACATATTGCTAATAAAAATCAAAATAAGTCCTTTGATTTAATAGCACGCAGTGCAGTTATAGCGCACATTTTTAATAATAAGCGTGATATGGTTTCTACAATCGAAAAAGAGTTCAATATTACATTAAATGTTAGTATTGATAATAGTTTAGATGCAGATACATTTATTTTAAAGCAAGGAGACCATATTAATTTTAATGATTATAAGCCATTGCAGAATTCTGGATGTCAAATTGTGAATAGCAGGGATAAAGAAGCTGGTAAACTACCGGGCAACTTTTGGTTAACTAAATGGCTTTCGCGCCTTTTGGGCTCTAACAACTAAACGGGACTTGTAATTAACGAGTTTTATACTTATATATTTTACATCAGATAATATTTAAAAGGGAGTATTCATTATGGGAAGAGCAATAGGTATAGATCTTGGAACAACAAATTCTTGTGTTGCAATAATGCAAGGCAAGGATACAAAAGTAATTGAGAATAAAGAAGGAGCAAGAACTACTCCATCTATAGTTGCATTTACTTCATCTGGAGAAAGGTTGATTGGCGCTCCAGCAAAAAGGCAAGCAACTACCAATGCAAATAATACTTTTTTTGCAACTAAGAGATTGATAGGTCGCCAATATAGCGATCCTGAAATGAAGAATCTAGGTGTACCGTATAAGGTATTTGCAGCAAAAAATGGTGATGCATGGGTTAAAACAACTGATGGTAAAGAATACTCTCCTAGTCAAATTGGTGCATTTATACTACAAAACCTGAAAGAAGCAGCTGAGGCTTATCTTGGGGAAGAAGTAAAGGATGCTGTGATAACAGTGCCGGCGTACTTCAATGATTCTCAACGTCAAGCAACAAAAGATGCAGGAAAAATTGCTGGATTAAATGTCCTCAGAATAATTAACGAACCAACTGCTGCAGCACTTGCTTATGGTCTTGATAAAAAGCACGGACACACAATAGTAGTGTATGATCTTGGTGGTGGTACATTTGATGTTTCAGTTCTTGAAATAGGTGACGGAGTTTTTGAAGTAAAGGCTACAAATGGTGATACTCACCTTGGAGGGGAAGACTTCGATAATGCAGTAGTAAATTATTTACTGGGTGAATTCAAGAAAAGTAATGGCATTGATTTGAAAAACGATCCAATGGCTATGCAAAGAATCAAAGAAGCTGCAGAAAAAGCAAAGGTAGAATTGTCAAGTGCAATGGAAACAGAAGTAAATCTACCGTTTGTTACAGCTGATGCAAGTGGCCCAAAACACTTAAATATGAAGCTAACAAGAGCAAAGCTTGAAAGTTTAGTGAATGATTTAATTGAAAGGACTATAATTCCTTGCAAAAAAGCTCTTGAAGATGCTGGTTTGTCTGCTAGTCAAATTGGTGAAGTAGTTCTTGTTGGTGGCATGACTCGTATGCCAAAAGTCATAGAGAAAGTTAAAGAATTCTTTGGCAAAGATCCACACAGAGGGGTTAACCCTGATGAAGTTGTAGCAATTGGAGCTGCAATACAGGCGGGAATCATTCAAGGTGATGTAAGAGATGTATTACTACTTGACGTAACTCCACTTTCTCTTGGTATTGAAACTCTAGGGGGAGTGTTCACTCCACTTATTGAACGTAATACTACTATTCCCACAAAAAAATCTCAGGTGTTTTCAACTGCAGAAGATAACCAAACAGCCGTTACAATTAAGGTACATCAAGGTGAAAGAAAATTGGCGATTGATAATAAACTGCTTGGTCAGTTTAGTTTAGAAGGAATACCACCTGCTCCTCGCGGGGTTCCTCAAATTGAGGTGACATTTGATATAGATGCAAATGGAATAGCGCATGTTTCTGCAAAGGATAAAGCTACTGGAAAAGAGCAAAAAATACGTATTCAGTCTTCAGGTGGTTTATCGGAGGATGAAATAAATCGGATGGTGAGAGAAGCTGAGGAAAAAGCACAAGAAGATGAAAAGCGTAAGAAATTTATTGAAGTGAAGAATCAAGCGGATAGTTTAGTTCATTCTACAGAAAAATCTTTGACAGAATATGGTGATAAAATTTCTCCAGAAGATAAATCTGCTATTGAGAATGCAGTTAATGAATTAAAGGAAGTTAGTAAGTCTGATAATATTGATGATGCTGATTCAATACAACAGAAGGTTACTAATCTTTCTCAACTTTCTATGAAGCTTGGAGAAGCTATGTATAAGGAATCTCAACAACAACAAGGTGGAGAAAGCTCATCCACAACAAATAATGAGGAAGAAAAAGTAGTAGATTCTGATTATCAAGACATGGATAATAAAGAAGAGAATAAGTAATTCGATTGTCATCCCAGTGCCCAGATACTGTGGGATGACAAGAGGAGCGTATTGTTGCTTAAAGGAACTATTGTGGATATTATTAAGACAATAGAAGAAAAATTACGCGATTCAATAGGTGTAATTGATATTAATATTATCGATGAATCAGCAAAGCATGTAGATCATTATTTTGTTTCTTCTTCGACACTACCTTCACATATCAAATTAGTATTAATATCTAACGACTTTTCTGGAATGAGCTCTTTAAAGAGGCATAAATTGATCTATGAATTATTAAAGAGTGAAATAGAGCGATTACATGCGATTTCTCTTCACTTGTATACGCAAAGCGAATACAATCTAAAAAATAAATAGTAGAAACGTGAGAGAAGAGTCTTTATTAGTTAAAGCAGGAAGAAAATTTAATGATTATAAAGGATCGATGAACCCACCAGTTTATCATTCTTCTACCATATTATTTCCTACTTACAAGGATTACTTAAGTGCAGCGAATGGGGAGAGTATATATGATGTGATCAATGATGGTGTTGCAAGGGATTACAGCTATAGTAATGTTGGTACGCCTACTGTTCATTATTTTTCAAATGCACTGGCTGAAATTGAGGGTAGGGGACAAGCACTCATCTACCCTTCTGGATTATTTGCACTTACTTTTGCTATTTTGACTTTCACTACAGCAGGTTCGCATGTTCTGATACAAGATAATAGTTATTATAGGCTAAAGAGATTTGCCGAAAATGAACTACCAAAAAGAGGAGTAGAAGTAACTTTTTATGATCCGACACAGGATATAACTGATTTAGTTCAGAGTAACACTTCACTCATCATGATTGAGACGCCTGGTTCTATAACGTTTGAGATTTCGAATGTAGAGCATATAGTAAAAGTTGCTAAAGAACGTGGAATCGTAACCGTTTGTGACAATTCATGGGCCACTCCTTTGTTGTTTAAGCCGCTTGATTATGGAATTGATGTTGCACTATACGCGGTGACAAAGTATCTAGCCGGTCACTCAGATTTAGTGATGGGAGCTATGGTTGCTGAAGGTAAAATTTTTAAATTGCTTTATGAGAGCTATAAAAATTATGGAGTCACCATTCAATCGCATGACTGTTACCTTGCACACAGGGGACTTAGAACACTGCAAACACGCATGAGGAAGCATCAAAGTACAGCAATGCAAGTAGCAAAGTGGCTGGAAAAACATCCAAAAATCAAAAAAGTCTTATACCCCGCACTTTTTTCCTATTCTCAGCATGATTTATGGAAAAGTTATTTCAAAGGGGCAAGTAGCGTATTTAGTATAGTACTCGATAGAGAATATTCATGTGAGGAACTAAGCTGCATGGTTGATCACATGAAAATTTTTGGCATCGGTGCTTCTTGGGGAGGATGTGACAGTTTGATATTACCAATAGAACATAGATCTATGTCAAGATCTGTAATGAATTCAGATTATGGTGGAAGTTTTGTGCGAATATTTTGCGGACTAGAAGATCGATCCTTTTGAAAAGTTATATTCTAGGAAAATTTATCAAATACAATTAACTAATTTGAAATTCGATTTGTTTTACTTTAACTTCCCACATGTTGCCACAAATTTTCATGTGATC
>NZ_JBNRJY010000609.1:0-437 GCF_059414725.1 Wolbachia endosymbiont of Tuta absoluta | reverse complement strand
TACCATGTTTATGCAAATAAATAATTATTGTATTGTATTGTATTGTATAAAGACAAAATAATTACCATAGTAAGATTGTTTAAGTTCTTTTTAGCACCTACTTGGATTATAGTACCTATTTAATGTATCTATGGCCTTGATCCGAAAATAATAGTTTCTAATTTTGTCATAATGTTTCTTGATGGTTATTGTTTTATATTTTCTACTGTTATATTTTTTAATTTAAACAGCGACATATACTTTTCAGGAAAAGAAGAATATACTCTAAGAGGCATTTTCTGTATGGCGTTGCGTAGGCTGAAGTATGGGTAGGTAATCATGAAATGTTTGAGTTGACACATAAATAGCGAACGTGTCTTGTAGATCTAAATGAAGCGAATCCATTGTACGTGCGTCTCGTCATCGGAAACATTTCTAAACCTAAAATATTTTTCTTT
>NZ_JBNRJY010000608.1:0-398 GCF_059414725.1 Wolbachia endosymbiont of Tuta absoluta | reverse complement strand
GATCGATCAGGAAATTGTGTAATACGTTTTCTATTACGCTACACAGCTTCCTTGTTATTCTAGACAGAATCCAGGTCCAATCTAGGAAGTGTAAAACAGTTGACAATTTATTCTGCTTTATGTAATTTTTAATGTCATACTCGGGAAAAGATGAACAGAAAAAAGGTAAAGATTGAAAACCTTATTTACACAATAGAAACATTCACACACAGCAAGTTTGAATAAATAAAAAAAGCATCTCTAATCACAAAAGTCCGGTACGACTGTCGTTATTCAAGGGGTATCTGTGTGGCAAAATAAAGTAGACGAGATAAAGACACCTATAGAAGCAAGAGGATGTCATGCAAGTAGCTGACACTGGCATCCCGATACAATGTTGAACACTTTTTTTTGCCTTT
>NZ_JBNRJY010000607.1:0-522 GCF_059414725.1 Wolbachia endosymbiont of Tuta absoluta | reverse complement strand
TTGGAGTTGGGCTCGGACACAAATTTTTAAAGCACATAGAAAGGTGCAAAATTTTACTGCATTTAATTGATGTAACTCACGATGAAATTATTTCAGCTTATAATTGTACGCATAATGAACTGAAGCTTTACAATAGCGATCGATCTTCAAAAATATTGATGCACACTGTTGAGTTGTACAACTATAAACACTTCAATCATATTTACATTTTATGTCAAGTCATACACCGTGCGCACCGATCGATCTGAAAACAATACCAGAAACACGAATAAAAAAAATCCTATTTAGCTATTTTAAAGATATAGCGAAACAAAAATTTAATGCAATGCAATGTAAGCATCGCAATTGGTAAGGAAACTTATTAATACCAGTAACTTTTTATGCGAGCTCTTTATCCAACCATCGACACCTGCAGATTCCCGCAATGACATTGTAACCAAATTCAATAACGTTGCCCCGAACATCCAAGTTACTTCCAAGGCCTCTCTACGTCTACTCGGCGCCCCGATTCTAGATGAGGCC
>NZ_JBNRJY010000606.1:0-1893 GCF_059414725.1 Wolbachia endosymbiont of Tuta absoluta | reverse complement strand
TTAATCGTGAGAAGGAACTGCTACTCAAGTGTTATTTGCTTAACAAATTTACTGAAATAGGCATGGCTAAGTTTGATATAGCTTCATGAATTTATTATACATTACCCACTATCCGAAGAGCTGTGCAACAAAGCCCACTGGGATCCAGATTGGCACTAAGTTGGTAAACATGAAAGCGCTTTATAACGTTTTTGATGTGAAAGCTAATGTCAGCTACTCAAATGATACCATTTGTTATAAACTCACTTTTACTCTATGGTCTTGTCGATATCCTGAACAGATACAATATTTTTTATTTATAAAATGAAGTAACTACTTATCGTAAAGTTGATCTATAGATATAATACTACCATTTGATGACTTTTCAGCACATTTCTCACTTTCATATTCTTTATCAGAATCAACGCTAAATACTAAAGTATCTCCTGAAATTTTATCATGAAACTCACTAATAGCAAAAAACGGTACAGTGACTTGTTCTTGTTTTCCACGAAAGCTCAAACTGACGCTAAACTTATCTTCAAGAACTTTTAGACCAAAAAATTGATGCTGTAATATAATAAGCATTTGAGTAGGGTATGATTCTTTCAAGTAGTCTGGCATGACAACACCATTAAAGCGCGTAAAAAATACTATTTCTAAGTGAGGAGTAAAAACATTATCTAATATAGTATTCAAAGCCTTTTTGATAACTTGAAATTTAGCATAACTAAGCGACTTCTGATAATCTGTTTTATCCATATAACCCTTACATGTTTGGGGGAACTTCTGTTACCCGGCGTTCCCTAAACCGTGCTTATAGCAATGAAGTTATAGTGCCTAAATTAAGCAGCTAATGCAACATTGTCTTCAGCAGCAAAGTTATCGTTTGCATCTAAATTGTGAACTCTTAGCGGTGGTATCTAACCGAGCAAAGCTACCATCTTTACTATGCATGTCGATCCTTACTCGCCCCCGTATCAATCAAAAAATATGGTGGAGGCGCCGAGTACTGCCCTCGGGTCCAATACACCTATTACAAGGTAATTTTATTGCCATAGTGTATAAAAAATACACATGCTTATTATACAGTAGTATTGAATAAATGTCAAGTTATTGAACTCCAAATTGATTGGCAACTAAAAAACTAATATAAAAATTACTTCGCCTATTTATCTAATCTTAGTATACTCACAGTAGAGGTATTTTTAGAGCTCAAAATCTATCTTCGTCTGCAGACTTTTCTATCAAATAATCAAACTAAGTAAAGAATGTAGCGTATCTTCTTCAGCGCACATGGGTGCACACATATGCTTAATCTCTGTCGTATGTACGTTACATTTTTTCTGTTCTTTATTAATAAATATGGGGGATTCTATGCCTAATTCTTAACAAAAAACTACTCAAATGCTTTTGTAGCTATTGAATTTCTGAGTTCAAGAAGGCAAGAGACAGTGTGAGAAATGGCACAAGCCGAAAAAAAGATAAGTTGTGGAACAAAAAATGCAGACAACTGTGGAAAATTACCCACTGGAATCCAGACTTTGATTGTCAAATAAAAAATTCACATCTTAAAAGGATCATATACATTAATTTCCTTAATTTTCACTTTTTCATTTAATAATCTTAAGATGGGCTGTAAATCATCGTCGATTGATAAGCACAGTACTTCTCTATCAAGATAATTGGCTAAATGATTCTTCTTCTCAAGAATTTCTGTTTCTTCCAATAAGTCACATTTATTTAACACTACAATTTCCTCTTTTTCAACAAGATCGCTATTGTAAAGCTTCAGTTCATTATGCGTACAATTATAAGCTGAAATAATTTCATCGTGAGTTACATCAATTAAATGCAGTAAAATTTTGCACCTTTCTATGTGCTTTAAAAATTTGTGTCCGAGCCCAACTCCAA
>NZ_JBNRJY010000605.1:0-362 GCF_059414725.1 Wolbachia endosymbiont of Tuta absoluta | reverse complement strand
TTCTCTCAGAAAGTGGAAGATTAATACCAGCACCTATCTGGTAGGAAAAAAACTTTTCTACGTCTGGCTGTTGATCGATCTGATAGCGGGTATTGCGCCCACCACCTTCCAACTTGATTATACACTCTTTTTCCAGCAAGTCAGATAAGTGCCGTGTAGCTGTTGCTTTACTCACTTTAGCAACCTTTTGATATTGTGAGGCACTGATACCATGTTCAAAGCCATTTTCACCACCATCTAATAGACGATTTAATACTTTACGTTGTCCTTCATGGAGATCGATCTAAAAAGTCAGGAAATAGATGGCTTACGCCAACAAGTATTACAAAGTAATCAGCAGCTTCTTAATTCAGCACTTTTAA
>NZ_JBNRJY010000604.1:0-320 GCF_059414725.1 Wolbachia endosymbiont of Tuta absoluta | reverse complement strand
AGTAGGTGGGGTAATGGCTCACCTAGGCGACGATCGATCTGGAGGAATACCGGTGGCGAAGGCGGCCCCCTGGACGAAGACTGACGCTCAGGTGCGAAAGCGTGGGGAGCAAACAGGATTAGATACCCTGGTAGTCCACGCCGTAAACGATGTCGACTTGGAGGTTGTTCCCTTGAGGAGTGGCTTCCGGAGCTAACGCGTTAAGTCGACCGCCTGGGGAGTACGGCCGCAAGGTTAAAACTCAAATGAATTGACGGGGGCCCGCACAAGCGGTGGAGCATGTGGTTTAATTCGATGCAACGCGAAGAACCTTACCTACT
>NZ_JBNRJY010000603.1:0-309 GCF_059414725.1 Wolbachia endosymbiont of Tuta absoluta | reverse complement strand
CTACAGGTTCTAATACAGGAAGTAATTCTTTTAAAGAGGAGATTTTTTTATCGTATAATAAAATGTACGGATTGTCGAATTCCGTTTCCATTTTTTCAGGGTTTGTAACGAAATATGGAGATAAGTACCCTCTGTCAAATTGCATCCCTTCTACTACATCTACGTAAGTATCAGTTCCTTTTGCTTCTTCAACAGTGATAACACCTTCTTTTCCAACTTTACCGAAAGCAGTTGCGATTAACTCACCGATAACTTCGTCATTATTAGCAGAAATAGAGGCTACCTGTTTGATTTTGTCAGTAGTAGATC
>NZ_JBNRJY010000602.1:0-1214 GCF_059414725.1 Wolbachia endosymbiont of Tuta absoluta | reverse complement strand
CTGAGCCGAAATTATTCACAGACTTCACATAGCCATATAATTCATTACTCTCTAGTCTTACTTCCATATTCACAAGATCGATCGCATCCGTATTGGTCTTGCGTCACCAGAAATGATTAAGTCATGGTCTCACGGTGAAGTTAAAAAGCCAGAAACCATTAATTATCGTACGTTTAAGCCAGAACGTGATGGTTTATTCTGTGCCAAAATCTTTGGTCCAGTAAAAGATTACGAATGCTTGTGCGGTAAATACAAGCGTATGAAATACAAAGGCGTCATTTGTGAAAAATGTGGCGTTGAAGTAACAACTGCGAAAGTTCGTCGTGAGCGTATGGGTCACATCGAATTGGCTTCTCCTGTTGCTCATATTTGGTTCTTGAAATCATTACCAAGCCGTATCGGTTTACTTCTTGATATGACTTTGCGTGATATTGAACGTGTATTGTATTTCGAATCTTATGTGGTGACTGATCGATCGTTGAAAATCAAAAAAAGAATTGTCGTGGGAATAAAAAGGAATGAGATTGGGCGATGTTGCAGTGAACCATGAAGGATTTCATCAAAGGTTTATTGCATGATTAAAATTTTTATTTTAAGTTATTGATTTATTTGTGTTTTTATAAATAAAACTAGAGGTGGATGCCTCCACCTCTAGCTGATTCAAAAAGCATTATTCGAAAGAACTTTCTAATGTTTCAAGCTCCATCATTAACTCTAGCATTTGCTCTTCAGCTTGTTCTAGCTTTGTTTTGAGTTCAGTTTGTTCATTCATTAATTTGAGCAAATCATCTTTACGATTTGCTTCATAAAGTGCTGAATCTGCTAAAGATTCCTCAATTTCAACAAGTCTAGGCTGAATTTTGCCAATTTGGCTTTCAATTTTCTCTATATTCTTGCGAATCGGGCGGCTCAGTTCACGTTGGCGTGCGGCTTCCTTCCGTTGAGCTTCCTTGTCGACTTTAGAGATGCTGGTTTTTTCAACGACTTGAGACTGAATAGGGGCACTTGGTTTTTGACCATTTTTCATCATATCAATACGTGCTTGGCGTAACCATGCTGCATAATCTTGTAAATCACCGTCAAATTCTTTGCTTTGACCTGCATGAACCAAGATCGATCACCGCTCCCCTATTGTCATGACTCAAATTTGGTATGGTGTCGGCAGTAGTGATGAATCTGGGAATGTGCTCGGTATTTCTCATGTACTTGAGCAT